>NZ_JADOUX010000058.1:0-1047 GCF_015751745.1 Cryobacterium sp. CAN_C2 | reverse complement strand
TGGCTGGGCCGGACACGCCGGGTTCGTGGTTGGCGGGGCGTCGTTTGATGTCCATCGACGGAACGATTCTGGATCTGGCCGACAGTGTGGTGAACGCGGAGTTCTTTGGGCGTCCGCCAGTCAGCCGTGGCGAGCAATCTGCCTTCCCACAAGCGCGCCTGGTGGCGTTGGCCGAGTGCGGAACGCATGCGATTCTGGACGCGGTGATAGGGCCGTGCACGACGTCGGAGATTGAGCTCTCCCGGGAGCTCGCCGGCCGTTTCGAGCCGGGCATGTTGGTCCTGGCCGACCGTGGCTTTTACGGCTTCCGGCTCTGGGAACAGGCGGCAGCGACGGGTGCTGACCTGCTCTGGCGGGTCAAAGCGAACCTCCGCCCACGGCACCTGGAGACCCTCGCTGACGGCTCGTGGCTGGCCAGGATCATCCCGACATCCGGCCCGGGGCGGCAGTCGACACCGCCGTTGACCGTGCGGGTCGTGGACTACACGATCGACGACGGTCGCGACAATCCCGACGGCTACCGGTTGCTCACGACGATCCTTGATCCGGCCGAGGCCTCCGCGGAAGAACTCGCGACCGTGTACTCCGAACGGTGGGAGATCGAGTCCGTGTTCGACGAGCTGAAAACTCACCAACGCGGGCCGCGCATGGTAATGCGGTCCAAATCCCCAGACCTGGTCAAGCAGGAAATCTGGGGCCACCTCTGTTGCCACTACGCGATCCGCACCCTCATGGTCGAGGCCGCCCAGCACGCTCACCGTGACCCGGACAGGGTCTCCTTCATCGCCGCACTCCGCATCGCCCGCCGTTCCGTGGCTCAGGGCGCTTTTCCCCCCTCCACACCCTGACCACACCAAAGCCATCTGGCGCCATGCGGTACTCGCCCTAATCCGACGACTGAACCCCGCGCGGCGACGGCGATCAAACCCTCGCGTCATCAAACGCAAGGTCTCAAAGTGGCCCGCCAAACGTTTCCATCACGCGGACTGGCCACAACCGCTCCACGAGCCAGAAATCACTATCCAAACGCTTAACTGAACGGTATTG
>NZ_JADOUX010000057.1:0-1052 GCF_015751745.1 Cryobacterium sp. CAN_C2 | reverse complement strand
CCGGTGGTGGCGTTGTACCAGCGGATGCCAAATTTCACCAGTCCTGAGGCGCGGTCTTGGATTCCGGCTTTGAAGGAGTACGGGTTTTGGGCGGAGCCGTTTCCTGTTCCACCGGCGGTGAGGACCTGTGTGCCGTAGGGGTCGTAGCTGTAGGAGAAGACGTTACTGGCGAAGTCGACAAGCAATCCGACGGGGTTACCGAGGCCGTCCCACACGTAGATCCCGTCAATGTCCGCCGACGTCGTCAGCATGAGTGCCTGTCCGGTGATGGGATCGCTGTAGATGTGGGCGGCGTTGCCGTTGACCGTATAGGTGGCGACCTGTGGGTTTCCCTGAGCATCGTTCTTCCCGTAGCTGAGGTTGTAGGTGCGCGATGCGGTGCTTTCGGTGAGGACCGCTTTTTGGTCGGCTCCGGCGTAGGTGTATGTCGATGTTACGCCGCCGGTGGTGGCGGTGGTCATCTGCTGGAACCCGTTATACCCATACGTTGCCGTGGGGGTGGCGGTGAGGTTTCCGGTGCCGTCGTAGGCATACCCGGTGGTGGTGATCTGGTTCGCGGCGTTGTAAGTCAGCGTCTGCGACGACGCAGCGGACCCGGTGACGACCTGGGTGAGTCGGTTACCACGAGCGTCGTAGGTGTAGGCGTAGGTGCTGTTCGTTCCGGACCCGCCGGCCTGGGCGGCCTGGGTGATTCGTGCGGATGTGTCGTAGCTGTAGGTGGTGGTCTGACCGGTGATGTTGTCCTTGGTCCAGCGCAGCTTGGCGTGGTCCTGGGTGGTGTCGGTGCCGCAGGTCGGCGCGGGCGAGGCGGAGTTATAGCAGTACAGGGTGTCGAAGACGACGGTGTCGGAGGCGTTGCCTGTGCCGGTGTACGCCGTGAGTTGCTTGACCCGGCCGGAGCTGTCGTAGCTGGTGTTCTCGTGCCCGGCCCAGGTGGTGTTGGCCGGGTTGGACGATTGCAGCCAGGTGTCGGTACGGCGGCCCTGCGCGTCGGTGGCGTAACGGACCATCTGGTACCCGCCGGCCTTGGGGTACTGCGTGCTGGTGAGCAC
>NZ_JADOUX010000056.1:0-1054 GCF_015751745.1 Cryobacterium sp. CAN_C2 | reverse complement strand
CGTGAAGTAGCTGCGCGATCGTGCAGGCTCTCGACGCCGAGACGCACACGACTTGGAGATTGGGGCACCGCATGACTCAGTCACGTGGCCATGCCGGGCTATGGCAAGTACTGGGGGCGGTCCTGGCCTTCCTTGCCAAGGGCGTCGGTGCCGGGCTGTCCTCGATCGCCACCATGACTATTGGAGGCCGAGCTGCCCCAGGCGACCTGCCAACATCGCCGCCGCCGAAAGAGTTTCGACCTTAAACGACCAGCACCGCCTCAGCGGGTTCGGTCTGTGAGATGTCTTCTGAGAATCCGATATGCGGGCCAACCGCTTGCTCGGCAACCAGGACGCTGACGGATAGTTTGTGAACATGACAGAGTACCGACGCCCCACGTTTCCGGTGGAGATCTACCGCGATGAGCAGGGCCGCCCGATTTACTACGGCAATCGATGGGGAGGAGAGTCTCCACCCGAAGACTCGTATTCCCGTCTCAGCAATCCGCAGCGTTTCGCGCCTCTGCACGCCGTCGCCGACGCCCTCATCGATTGGCTGCAGGACACCTTCGACGTGACCGTCGAGCAAACCCCGAGCGCCGCCAGTGATCTTCTGCACATGCCAGATCATGTTGTCCGCGCAGTACGCGTCGTGCCTCGCGACCGGACAGCGGCCCCCCTGACATTTGTCCTCACACCGTTCCCGGGGGTCTACCTTCACGCAGGTGTGCTCCACGACTTCCACTTTCCCGTGTGCGGCTGTGACGCCTGCGATGACGATGTCTTGAATCTGGCGGAAGAGCTTGAATGGACCGTGCGCACCGTCGTTTCAGGCGGCTATTCTGAACGATTCGATCCCGGGAGGGGCGACTGGATTGAATTCCGACTCGAGGAGCCAGAGGTCGGGATGCGATCCGGATGCAGCCGCACCGAGGACCTGCCCGAGGACCGGGTCAGGTTCGCGCGAAGCGCGCTACCGGCGGCCGGAGAGTGGTCCGCTTGGCCATTGGTGCCGAAGGGCGAAGCCGACGCAGCCGGCTGATCGCGCGAGCTTGCTGTGCCGGTGAGCGTTCCC
>NZ_JADOUX010000055.1:0-1058 GCF_015751745.1 Cryobacterium sp. CAN_C2 | reverse complement strand
AGTTTTCCGGCTTTGGGTTGGCGGGGGTTGTTCCAGGTGTAGTCGCCGGTGAGGTTGATGTGTTCCCAGCCGAGTGGTGAGAGGTGATCGAGCAGTGGATCGTCAGTGGGGTGGCCTGTTGTGGTGATGGCGTGGTCGAGGTAGACGGTGTTCCAGAGGGTGATCGCGGCGGTGAGCAGGTTCAGTCCCGATGCGCGGTGGCGTTGGTTGTCGTAGGAACGGTCGCGGAGTTCGCCGAGGCGGTTGAAGAATACGGCGCGGGCGAGTGCATTTCGTGCTTCCCCTTTATTCAGGCCGGTTTGCACGCGTCGGCGGAGCTCGGGGTTCTGCATCCAGTCGAGAGTAAAGAGGGTGCGTTCGAGTCGGCCGAGCTCCCGAAGGGCTGTAGCCAGACCGTTCTGCCGCGGGTAGCTGCCCAGCTTTCGGAGCATCAGCGATGCCGTGACGGTGCCGGTCTTGATCGAGGTGGTGAGGCGCAAAATATCGTCCCAGTGGGCGTGGATGATTTTGGTATTGATGTTGCCGCCGATCAGCGGCTTCAGGGTTGGATAGCTGTCGGAGTTTCCGGGAATGTAGAGGCGTTTATCGGCCAGGCCGCGGATGCGCGGGGCGAATCGGTAGCCGAGGAGCTGGGTGAGTGCGAAGACGTGGTCCGTGAAGCCCGCGGTGTCGGTGTAGTGCTCCTCGATTCGGAGATCGGACTCGTGGTAGAGCAGCCCGTCGAGGACATGGGTGGAGTCGCGGACGGTGGCAGAGATGACTGTGCTGTGGAATGGTGCGTACTGGTCGGAGATATGGGTATAGAACTGAACGCCTGGTTCTTGGCCGTATTTGAGGTTGACGTGTCCGGCGAACAGGCCGCGGCCGCCGGCTTTGAAGTTCTGCCCGTCAGAGGATGAGGTGGTGCCCTGGCCCCATCGGGCGGCGAAGGGTTGCTGGCTTTGCGCGTTGATGATCTCGGCGAGGGCTGCGGCGTAGGTTTCGTCGCGGACGTGCCAGGCCTGGAGCCAACCGAGTTTCGTGACGGTAGCCCCGGGCGATGCTTCAGCCATTTTTCG
>NZ_JADOUX010000054.1:0-1098 GCF_015751745.1 Cryobacterium sp. CAN_C2 | reverse complement strand
CACTCGACACCGTGATGCCGCGGCTGCAGCTCGACGAGAGTCTGTCCCGCGGGGCCCGCGGACTCTCCGCGGACCCGACCAACAGTCCCATTCTCGAGACCACCTACGGTGACAACGCCCTCCGGTACCGGCTGCGTGCCCACCCCAACGTGGCCACCGCCCACCACGCCGACCTGCTGTAAAGGCACGTCAACGACGGATGCCGCGCACGACGGCGACCTGCAGCAGCCCACTCTGAACCTCACGATCAAGGCTGTTTCGGTTGCCAGTTCACGCGAAACGTTTCGTACCACGCGGTCTCACTCATAAATAGGCGCGATGTCAGGGCATCGACTATTCAGTACGTCGCCGCGGATACGCCTGCGCTTTCGGTGTGGCTTTCGGATTTATAGGCCCGATGCGAGCACTCGGTAGCGCAGAAACGCGATCGGTGATATCCCTGAAAGGGTACCTACGCCAACTGCCGAATCAAGGAGCTGCCATGACGGATTATGACGCCCGCGAACCCGAATTGCGTGACTGGAGCCGCCAGCTCACCCAGGCTTTGCTGATTCTCGACCTTCAAGTTGATCGCAATCTACTGCTTGACCTCGCGGCGGAATCGAGTGCTGTTAGCCCGTCGGCAGGCCCCATCAGCACCTTCGTTGTCGGCTACGCGGCCGGACTAGCGGCGGCGACGGGCGAGAAAAACGCGACAGCGGCAGTGGAATCAGCCGCCGCGGTGGCCCGCCAAATCTGCGCCACGTCGACGACCCGCACCGGCTGGGTTGACACGGCGCAGTAACGCTAACGGCCTGGGTAGCCGACGGTCAGACGTCCGACCGCGGCAGCACGGCACCTGCCCCCGGCCGCGCGGACGCGCGGACGAGAGCAGGGCCCCGGCGTTCACCCCGGCAGGGCCGCCCCCGACCGGTTAGGAGCCGCGCCTGCCTTCGTGCCAGGCGCACTGTCAGCATCCGCTGCCACCGGATCGAGCCGCACGATCACCGCCTTCGACACGGGGGTATTGCTGCCCTCGGCGAGGTGAGTAAGCGGAACCAGAACGTTCGCCTCCGGATAGTAGGCCGCCGCACAGCCGCGAGCGGTGGGGTAGGACAC
>NZ_JADOUX010000053.1:0-1117 GCF_015751745.1 Cryobacterium sp. CAN_C2 | reverse complement strand
CCGGCGACCGCCTGGATCAACAAACCCACCGACAGCACCGAGGCCAAACTAGCCGCCTAACTCCCACTGGCCTCATCCGGCTTGACAAATTCCGGATTGCGAAGACCGTTGCCTGGTACCGCGAGAACCCAGCGTGAAAGACTGTAGGGATCGCGCGATTCGAATCGGAGATCAAAAATGAAAATGGCCGAATTGAGCGCAGCATCCGCAGTGCCCATCGCGACCATTAAGTACTACCTGCGCGAGGGAATCCTGCCTCTTGGGGATCTGTCCAAACCCAATCAAGCGTCTTACAGTCCAGTGCACGTGGAGCGATTGAATCTCACGCGCGCACTAATCCACACCGGCGGCCTGAGCATCGCTTCCGTCAAACGGGTGCTCGCCTCGATCGACTCTGACGACTCGCTGGCCCAGGTGTTCGAGGTCGCACAAAATACGGTTTCTGTCGAGCCCGACCAGGACAATATCGACCCGCTAGCACTCGCACGGATTGACACACTGACGCAAGAATGGCGAACGTACCCGACAAACCCAGGGCGACTCGAGGCCGCGCGAATCCTCGGGACCCTGGACACACTTCGGATGCCCCTATCGGAGGGGTGGCTTGCGAAATATGCTCAGGCCGCTCTTCTGGCTGCAGAAGCCGACCTGGACGAGGTCGAGACCCGACCGGACCGAGACTCGAAAGCTGAAACAGTCATAATCGGAACGATCCTTGGTGACGCGATGTTCGCCGCACTGCGAAGAGCAGCCCAAGAGCACGAGACATCGCGCCGCTACAACCCACAAGTGGCCGCCGCCGAATCGGGCAGCGGCTCCAACACCGTTGGGGTCGACGCCACCGACTAATCTCCGATGGGTTGCCAACTTGTTCTGAAAGCAGCGCGCACCAAAGAAGTCCCGCCTGTGGCTCTCACTGCGTGAGTGCAATGCCTACAAGCGTCGTTGTCAACAGCGCGTGAGGCACGCACCCCAAGCGCGGGTCACGTCCCACTGAGTGGCGCTGAGTGGCGCTGACCGACGCCCTACGTGTCAAGGTCGAGTGAGGCCAGTACCTAACAGCAAGTTCGCCATTTGACGTAGGGCGAGAATCAGGAATCATCACCATGTCCAGCCA
>NZ_JADOUX010000052.1:0-1221 GCF_015751745.1 Cryobacterium sp. CAN_C2 | reverse complement strand
CGGAATTTGATGCTCCTATTGTTGTCAAGCGCTGACTTTCGGTTGTTCATTGAGCCATGTGCGGTAGCGCTCGGAAAGGGCTCGATCTTGGGTGGCGCCGCGTTCAATGCGCGAGATAGCTTTGGGCCAGGCGCCCAGCTCGAGTGCTACTGCGGTCTGGGTGAGGTGCAATGCGAGGCGCCGCGGGCGCAGGTCGTTCGTTAGCAGGCCGGGCCGTGGGTTTTGCAGGACGCGATATATTTCGCGGGCGACGTAGCGCTTGAGGCAGCGCATGATCTCCTTCTTGCCTTTGCCCTCGCTGGTGCGTTTGACGACGTAATCCTGGGTGCGTTGGTCCTTCGCCATGCGCACGAGAACGATGCGGTGAATCGCACAGTTCGCGGCGCGGTCGCCACCGCGGGAGAGCCGGTGCCGTGTCGTCTTGCCCGATGACGCAGGGATCGGTGCGACGCCGGCCAGTGCAGCGAATTGGGCTTCTGTGGTGAGGCGCTCGGGGTTGTCGCCGATAGTGACCAGCAGTTGGGAGGCTACGGCGGTGCCGACGCCTTTGATCAGGGTCAGGGCTGGGGCGTGCTCGGCGATGATGCGGGCGAGCTCGGCGTCGCAGTCATCGATCTCGGTGGTGAGGTAGGCATGGCGGGCGGCCATGCGTTTGAGCGTCACGGCGGTCGCGACGAGGGGGTCTGTGATGTCTCCGGTCGGGCGCGAGGTGGCCATGCTTTTGGCACGGGATTCGCTGGTCTTGCCCCGATATTTGGCCCGGATACTCTCTGGGGCCGATGTGAGCACGGCGCTGATCTGCGTCAGTACCGCGGTGCGTGCCTTCATCGCGCTGGTGCGTGCGGTGCGCAGCACCCGGAGGGCTTCGACGTTGCCGTCGCGGGCTTTTGGTGTTGAGGTGCCGCGCTGGGCGAGGACAGATTCGGCGGCCTGGTAGGCGTCTAACGGATCAGACTTGCCGTGGATGCGTCGGGCCTGACGATTGGGCCGGTTGACCTCTTTGACATCGAAGCCCTCGTGGGTCAGGACCCGGGTCAATTCAGCGCCGTAGGACCCTGTCCCTTCGACGCCGACAGCGATCACCGGTCCATACTGGGTGATGTATTCGGCGATTTCCCGGTAGCCGGATCCGACGGCCAGGAACTTCTTATCGGCCAGGTGTTGGCCGTAATTGGTGATGATGGCGACGTGATGGGTGTCGGCGTGGGTGTCGATGCCGGC
>NZ_JADOUX010000051.1:0-1319 GCF_015751745.1 Cryobacterium sp. CAN_C2 | reverse complement strand
GGGCGTTTTCTAGCCGTCGTTGCAACGCTGGAGTTTGGAGTCAGCGATGGATGACAGTTCACGAAGCCGCAAGAAGGGCGCCGGCGCGCTCCCTATGGCAGAGACGCGCGTTGAATATGCTCGGTTGATGAGTCAAGGAATCACGAACGCCGAAGCGTGTCTGCAGTTGAAGATTAACCGGCGTACGGGCATGCGGTGGCGGTTTGGGCGAACCGTGAAGCAGGGGCACGGGCACGGGCACGGGCGCACGAAAACCTATCCGCCGATATCCATGATCGCCCCGTCCATCATTTCCCCGCGGTACCTCTCTGAAGCCGAGCGGATTCAGATCGCTGATGGGGTGCACGCCGGCACGACGCTGCGCCAGATCGCGGCTGGTCTTGGACGCAGTCCCTCCACGATTAGCCGGGAGATACGACGTAATAGCGCTCCGAGGTCGGGGCGGTACGCGCCTCACGCAGCCGAAATTCGCGCTGCTGTCTCACGAAAACGCCCGAGACAGAGCAAGATCGCCGGGAGTGCGCCGCTACGCACAGCGATTGAAACGTTGCTGAAGGAGCAGTGGAGCCCGAGACAGATCTGTCACCAGTTGCGCATCGACTTTCCCGGCCAACCGGAGATGCACCTCGTGCACGAAAGCATCTACCAAGCCCTCTACTCGCCGCACACCAGCGGGATCGCGCGCGGGATGACAGCACATCTGCGCACGGGTCGCCGTGGACGGTTGCCACGCCGAACAGGCTCCGCGCGGCGCTCCCGTTTCTCGGGGCCGCTCTTGGATCAACGTCCCGCTGAGGTTGATGATCGGCTTGTACCCGGTCATTGGGAAGGCGACCTCGTGTGTGGGGCGTTCAACCGCTCGGCCATCGCCACACTCGTGGAACGCACCACCGGTTTCCTCATGCTCGTGCATTTGAACGGCAAGCACGATGCCGTCAGTGTTCGCACACACGTGGGCAACGCCATGTCGGCACTGCCGCCGCACCTGCGCAAATCACTGACCTGGGATCAGGGCTCGGAGATGGCCGAATATCAACAGTTTCAGGACGACACGACCATCCCGGTCTACTTCTGTGACGCGCATTCGCCGTGGCAGCGCGGCTCTAACGAAAACACCAACGGGTTGATTCGCCAGTATTTTCCCAAGGGAACCAATTTGAACCTCCACAGTCCAGAACGTCTGGCGGAAGTCGCCGCGAAGATCAACACACGGCCACGGGAATCACGCAGCTGGGAACCGTCCGGACGGCACTTCGATAGGCTCAAAGAAATAGCCCGCATTTGATCGAGTGTTGCGACGTTCGCTAGAAAACGCCCAG
>NZ_JADOUX010000050.1:0-1380 GCF_015751745.1 Cryobacterium sp. CAN_C2 | reverse complement strand
TGAGTATTTGCGCTCGTGGGGGCCAGTGTTATTGACGTTCGGGGCCACGGGGTGATGTGGCGAGTAGCGCGTTTCGGGGCCACCGAATATTTCCGTTCGGGGCCATCTGCTTAGCTCCTTCTGCCGCGTGTATAGGCACGCGGCAGAAGGAGTAATCAATAATGGTACGAAGGATTCAAGCCAAGCGGGTGCTCGAACTCCGCGCTGAGGGCATGACGGGGCGCGCGATCGCCTTGTCGCAGGGCATGTCGCGCAAAAGTGTGCTGGCGGTGTTCGACGCCGCCGACAAAGCTGGCATCGACCGTGACGTTCACGTGAACCGCAGCGATGCGGAGGTGTATTCGTTGCTGTTCCCAGGGCGCGGCGAGCACGAAAGTGTGTTTGTGCAGCCGGACTGGGACGCGGTGCATAAGGAGCTCGCCAAGGTCGGGGTGACGCTGAAACTGCTCCATAGCGAGTACGTCGACGGGTGCGCGGTGAAAGAGCAGCCAGCGATGGGTTACGACCGATTCTGCAAGGCGTATGCGACGCATACGCTGATCACGGGGGCGGCGTCCCGCGTGGGTCATAAGGCCGGGCGGACGGTCGAGGTCGACTGGTCAGGACCGACGATGCATCTCACCGACCCGATCTCCGGAGAGACGTCGCGGGTGTATTTGTTCGTCGCGTGCCTGCCGTTTTCCAGGTATGCGTTCGTCGAGCCGGCGTTGGATATGCGGCAAGACACCTGGCTGCTGGCCAACGTCGCGATGTTCGAGTGGTTCGACGGAACGGTTCCCCGGATCGTGCCCGACAATCTGAAGACCGGAGTGATCAAACACCCTCGCGAGGGTGAGATTGTATTGAACGACGCCTACCGCCAGATGGCCGCGCACTACTCGGCCGCAGTGCTGCCGGGCAGACCTCGGGCACCAAAAGACAAGGCATCCGTGGAAAATACGGTCGCCCATGTTGCGACGTGGGTGATCGCCGGATTGCGTCACCGGAGCTTCGGAACGCTCCCCGATCTGCGGGGCGCGATCCGGGAACGCATGGATGCCTATAACCGGGAACCGTTCCAGAAACGCGCCGGCTCCCGCCTCAGTGTGTTTGAAACCGAGGAGAAAGCGCTGTTGCGGCCGTTGCCGTCGGCTCCGTATGAGATCAGCCGGTGGATTATGGGGCGTCGGGTGCAAAAGAACGGGCATGTGGTCTGGGAGAAGAACTTCTACTCCGTCCCCTTTGCACAGATCGGCCAGGGCGTCGACCTGCGCATCACCAGCCAGGTGCTGGAGGTTTATCGCAATCATGAGCGTCTCACCAGCCACCTCTTGTTCGGTGAGCATGTTGTGAACGAATACCGCACGAACGATGCCGACCAGCCTCAGGGTGAGAAATATC
>NZ_JADOUX010000049.1:0-1470 GCF_015751745.1 Cryobacterium sp. CAN_C2 | reverse complement strand
CGGCGGCACATCGTGGACACCGCGGAAGAAGCCGAACGGGTGGGATTTGGCGGTTCTCCCAGCATCCTCATCAACGGCATCGACCCCTTTGCACGTGAAGGACTATCCGGCGCTTTGTCCTGCCGCCGTTATCTCACGCCCGACGGATACGCGGGCTCACCAACCGTGGAGCAGCTGAAGGCGGCACTGCTCATCGAGTGAATCCAGTGTGAAGTCGCGCCAATAGCATTATCGATCGGCCTGACTCCCTCTCCCAAAATCCCCGATTCCTCGACAGAAAGACACCATGACCGACAAATTTGACTTACTCGTGATCGGCGCCGGAATGGCCGGGATCGCTGCCGCAACCAAGTGCTCCTCGCAGGGATGGCACGTCGCTATCGTTGACGCGCTGCCGTATGGAGGAACCTGTGCTCTTCGTGGATGCGACCCGAAGAAGATCCTGCGCCGCGGGGCCGAAATCGTTGACGCCGCGCGTTTACTCACCGGTAAAGGCATCGTTGGTGACCAGCTCAGCATCAACTGGCCCGACCTGATGCACCACAAACACGGCTTCACCGACCCCATTCCGCACAACATGGAAGAAGACCTTCGCTCCCACGGCGTGACCACACTTGATGGCGTGGCGGCATTCACAGACAACACCCACGTCGACATCGATGGCAGGAGCTATGAGGCGAGCAAGGTCCTCATCGCCACCGGTGCCCGGCCTCGCGAACTCGACTTCCCCGGTCACGAGCACCTCATCGACAGCACCAGCTTTTTGAATCTCCCCACCCTGCCACCCCGGATCGCGTTCATCGGCGGTGGCTTCGTGTCCTTCGAATTCGCGCACATCGCAGCGCGTGCGGGAAGCGCGCCCGTGATTATCGACCGTGGCCACACCCCACTGAAAGAATTTGATCCCGACCTCGTCGAACGTCTTCTGGAGCGCGGCGCAACCGCCGGTGTGACCGTCCGGCGCAACACGACGATCACCAGCGTGGTGAAGATCCTTCAAGGATTTCGGATCACCGTGCAACATGCGGGGGAGACAGCCACGATCGATACCGACCTCGTCGTCCACGGCGCAGGTCGCACTCCGGACCTCACACGTATGAACCTTGAAGCCGGTGACGTTGCCTATGGCACCCGGGGCATCACTGTCGCGGGCCACCTGCAGAGCACCACGAACCCTCATGTCTATGCGGCTGGCGATTCCGCGGACACTCCCGGCATGCCGCTGACACCGGTAGCCGTGTTCGAGGCGAAGGTCGCCGCATCCAACATGCTGAAATCGACTACGACCGTGCCCGACTACGCGGCAATACCCACGTCCGTCTTCACCATTCCAGAACTCGTCCGGGTCGGCATGCTCGAGCAGGAGGCCCGAGCGCACGGCCTCAACATTGAGGTCCGGTACACCGATACGAGTGGCTGGTATTCGAACTATCGCATTGGGGAAACAGCCGGGGCGACCAAGATTCTGAT
>NZ_JADOUX010000048.1:0-1740 GCF_015751745.1 Cryobacterium sp. CAN_C2 | reverse complement strand
GAGAATGGGACTGTTGGTCGGGTCCGCGGAGAGTCCGCGGGCCCCGCGGGACAGACTCTCGTCGAGCTGCAGCCGCGGCATCACGGTGTCGAGTGCCGGGTTGAAGAAGAACGGCACCGAGATGCGGTCGGACCCGTCTTCGGGGGAGAGGACCCGGTGCAGGGTCGCCTTGAGGTAGCCATCCGTTGCCAGTTCGAGCATTTCACCGATGTTCACGACGAAGGCGCCGTCAAGTGGCGGAGCATCGATCCACTCGCCATCATGCTCGACCTGCAGGCCGTCTTTGCCCGGTTCGACGAGCAGCAGCGTGAGCACGCCGCCGTCGCGGTGCTCTCCGACGCCCTGGCTGCGCTCGGGCTGGCCGGGGTAGCGCACGATCTTGGTGAGCAAAAACGGGTTCTCGGCAAAGGCGTCGTCGAAGACGTTCTCGGGGCTGCCGAGGGCGAGGGCCCAAGCGCGCAACAGACGCAGCGCCACGCGGCACAGTTCGTCATTCCAGCGCAGGGTGACGGCCTCGAGTTCGGGCAGGGACTCGGGCCAGAGGTTGGGGCCCTCGAGGCGCCAGTAGTCGGGGGTGCCCTCGGTGCGGGGTACGGGCTCGCGGTCTACCCCGATGTCGATCTGCTCGCGCCAGTCCACCGTGTTGGCGGTGAGTTCTCCGCCGACGCGGGTATAACCGCGAAACTGCGGGCTGTGGATGTTCTCCAACTTCAGTTTTTGCTCGGCCGGCAGGTCGAAGAACGCGCGCGAAACGTCGAGGAGGCTTTTCGTGAGCTGAGGGTCGACGCCGTGGCCGGTCAGGTAGAAGAACCCGACCTCGTGTGTGACGCGCAGCAGTTCGGCGCGGAATGCCGCGGCTTCAGCTTCGCCGGCGTCGAGTTGGGAGAAATCGAGAATCGGAAGTGAAGGCATGACCCAAGTTTGCCACCGGGCTGCGGCACAAACGAATTGTGACGACACAAACCGTCGGATGGGGCAGGTGGGGAACGGGCCCGGCGATGCTGCGACATCCGCTGCCACGGGGCAGACTGGGGGAGCACGCCTATCCACCGACGAACAGGACGCATACATGCGCTATCGCACTCTCGGAAACAGCGGGGCGGTCGTCTCGACCTACGCCCTGGGCACGATGACCTTCGGCGCAGAGGCCGACTCCAGTACCTCCCACGCGCTGCTCGACACTTTTGTGGCCGCCGGCGGCACCCTCGTCGACACCGCGGATGTCTACAGCGCCGGCGTCTCAGAACAGATCATCGGCACCTGGCTCGCGGTGCATCCCGTGGAACGCGAACAGATCGTGCTCGCCACCAAGGGCCGGTTTCCCATGGGCAGTGGCCCCAACGACCTCGGCACCAGCCGCCGTCACCTGATACGCGCCCTCGATGACTCCCTGCGCCGCCTCGGAACCGAACACATCGACCTCTATCAGCTGCACGCCTGGGACCCGGTCACCCCGCTCGATGAGACTCTGCGCTTTCTCGACGACGCCATTCGCGCGGGCAAAATCGGTTACTGGGGTGTCTCCAACTTCACCGGATGGCAGCTCACCAAGGCGGTGCACCGGGCCCAGGCGCTCGGCTTCACCCCGCCGGTCACCCTGCAGCCGCAGTACAGCCTGCTGGTGCGCGAGATCGAGAGCGAAATCGTGCCCGCCGCCCTCGACGCCGGCCTCGGACTGCTGCCCTGGTCGCCCCTCGGCGGCGGCTGGCTCACCGGCAAATACCAGCGCGACGTGGATCC
>NZ_JADOUX010000047.1:0-2056 GCF_015751745.1 Cryobacterium sp. CAN_C2 | reverse complement strand
TACCGAAGTACCCATGTCCCGGTCCCTCAGGACCCAACAGCGTGCATACCCGCTTCCTCCACAACCAAACCGTTCCAACCCGATGCTGTAAACAACACCTGGCGTACTTCGTTCAATCGTGTTCTCCACGAATCAATGTCAATGTTCCACCCATGAGCGCCACCTGAAACATTCGCCTCAGTGTGACTGGCCGTCGTGTTCCGCTGTAGACAGACGGGACGGCACGTGCTCCTTAGAAAGGAGGTGATCCAGCCGCACCTTCCGGTACGGCTACCTTGTTACGACTTAGTCCTAATCACCGATCCCACCTTCGACAGCTCCGTCCCTTGCGGGTTCGGCCACTGGCTTCGGGTGTTACCGACTTTCATGACTTGACGGGCGGTGTGTACAAGGCCCGGGAACGTATTCACCGCAGCGTTGCTGATCTGCGATTACTAGCGACTCCGACTTCATGAGGTCGAGTTGCAGACCTCAATCCGAACTGAGACCGGCTTTTTGGGATTCGCTCCACCTTGCGGTATTGCAGCCCTTTGTACCGGCCATTGTAGCATGCGTGAAGCCCAAGACATAAGGGGCATGATGATTTGACGTCATCCCCACCTTCCTCCGAGTTGACCCCGGCAGTATCCCATGAGTTCCCACCATAACGTGCTGGCAACATAGGACGAGGGTTGCGCTCGTTGCGGGACTTAACCCAACATCTCACGACACGAGCTGACGACAACCATGCACCACCTGTATACCGACCTTGCGGGGCGACCATTTCTGGCCGTTTCCGGTATATGTCAAGCCTTGGTAAGGTTCTTCGCGTTGCATCGAATTAATCCGCATGCTCCGCCGCTTGTGCGGGCCCCCGTCAATTCCTTTGAGTTTTAGCCTTGCGGCCGTACTCCCCAGGCGGGGAACTTAATGCGTTAGCTGCGACACGGAGACCGTGGAATGGTCCCCACATCTAGTTCCCAACGTTTACGGCATGGACTACCAGGGTATCTAATCCTGTTCGCTCCCCATGCTTTCGCTCCTCAGCGTCAGTTACGGCCCAGAGATCTGCCTTCGCCATTGGTGTTCCTCCTGATATCTGCGCATTCCACCGCTACACCAGGAATTCCAATCTCCCCTACCGCACTCTAGTCTGCCCGTACCCACTGCAGGCCCGAGGTTGAGCCTCGGGTTTTCACAGCAGACGCGACAAACCGCCTACGAGCTCTTTACGCCCAATAATTCCGGACAACGCTTGCACCCTACGTATTACCGCGGCTGCTGGCACGTAGTTAGCCGGTGCTTTTTCTGCAGGTACCGTCACTCCCAGGAAAACCCAGTCGCTTCTTCCCTACTAAAAGAGGTTTACAACCCGAAGGCCGTCGTCCCTCACGCGGCGTTGCTGCATCAGGCTTGCGCCCATTGTGCAATATTCCCCACTGCTGCCTCCCGTAGGAGTCTGGGCCGTGTCTCAGTCCCAGTGTGGCCGGTCACCCTCTCAGGCCGGCTACCCGTCGTCGCCTTGGTGAGCCATTACCTCACCAACTAGCTGATAGGCCGCGAGCTCATCCTTGACCAAAATTCTTTCCACCACAGAAGATGCCTTCCACGGTAATATCCGGTATTAGCTACAGTTTCCCGCAGTTATCCCAGAGTCAAGGGCAGATTGCTCACGTGTTACTCACCCGTTCGCCACTGATCCAAGGAGCAAGCTCCTCTTCACCGTTCGACTTGCATGTGTTAAGCACGCCGCCAGCGTTCGTCCTGAGCCAGGATCAAACTCTCCGTAAATGTTTGAATAGCTACCCAGTCCATATCAATACAAACCACATCAATACAAACCAGACGCCCATCTAGTGCACCCCCCAACCGGAATAGGCCGAAAAGATGCAAGTTTGAAACTAGCAAGAACAAATCATTACTGACTTGCTTTGTTATACTGCGTGACCGAAATCACGACTTTCACTTCATATTCCAAAGGAATCTCATCAGCTGCAGCCGGCTAGAAACCGACCAACAACCACGAGGTTTTTGGCATTTGACATTGTGCACGCTGTTGAGTTCTCAAGGATCGGAC
>NZ_JADOUX010000046.1:0-2319 GCF_015751745.1 Cryobacterium sp. CAN_C2 | reverse complement strand
GTATTGCTGCCCTCGGCGAGGTGAGTAAGCGGAACCAGAACGTTCGCCTCCGGATAGTAGGCCGCCGCACAGCCGCGAGCGGTGGGGTAGGACACCAAGCGGAATTTGCGCAAGACCCGTGGGATCCTGTCACTGAACACCCCGTGCACATCGACGAACTGGCCATCGACAAGGCCCAGCTCGGCGAGATCGTCGGGATTCACGAAGACCACGTGGCGGCCATTTTTGATACCGCGATACCGATCGTTGTGCCCGTAGATCGTAGTGTTGAACTGGTCGTGCGAGCGCAGCGTCTGCAAAATGAGGGTGCCCGGCGGGCGATCGACGCGCTCGAGAACGTTGACGGTGAGTATCGCCTTGCCGATGGGCGTGGGAAAGGTGCGCGAATCCCGCGGGCCGTTGGGAAGCATGAATCCGCCTTCCTGACGGATCTTCTGGTTGTAGTTTTCGCACCCGTCGACCACGTGGGAGATGTGGTCGCGAATGAGGTCGTAGTTCTGCTCGAAACCTGACCAGTCGACCTTCACCTTGTCACCGAGAACGGCCCGCGCCAGCCGGGAGATGATCGCCACCTCCGAGAGGAGGCCGGGTGCCACCGGATCGACCTTTCCCCACGACGGATGCACGGCGCAGACGGTGTCCTCGACCGACACGAACTGCGGCCCCGAGGCCTGCATGTCGATCTCGGTGCGGCCCATCGTGGGCAGGATGAGTGCCTCGGCGCCGGTGACCACATGGGACCGGTTGAGTTTCGTGGACACCTGCACGGTCATCTCGGCGCCCCGCATGGCTGCCTCGGCCGCGTTCGTGTCACTGATTGCCGCGACCAGGTTTCCGCCGAGCGCCATGAATACCTTGATCTCACCGTCACGCAGCCCGTTGATGGTCTCGACGGCATCCGCACCGTTTTCTCGGGGCGGATCAAACCCGAACTCCCGCTCGAGGGCGTTCATGAATGCCGGCGGCATTTGTTCCCAGATGCCCATGGTGCGGTCACCCTGCACATTGCTGTGCCCGCGAATCGGGGAGGCGCCCGCGCCGGGTTTGCCGATGTTTCCGCGCAACAGGAGCAGATTGATGATCTCTTTGATGGTCGAAACAGCCTTCTTCTGCTGGGTCAGGCCCATGGCCCAGGTCACGATCACGCGATCGGCCTTGAGATAGCGTGCGGCCAATTCGTCGATCTCGTGTGCCTCAAGTCCCGTGGCCTCGAGCACGGCCTGCTCGTCGAGCAGGTTCAGATGCTTGGTGAGATCTTCCAGTCCCGAGCAGTACTTCGCCAGGAACTCGTGGTCCAGCACTGTACCGGGATGCTGCGCCTCGGCGGCCAGCACCCGTTTGGAGACCGCCTGCAGCAGCGCCATGTCGCCGCCCAGCCGGATCTGCACGTGCTGGTTTGCGATGGGGGTGCCGCGTCCGATGATTCCCTTGACCCGCTGCGGGTTTTTGTACCGGTGCAGGCCGGCCTCCGGCAGGGGGTTGACGGCGACGATCTCGGCGCCGGCGTCCTTCGCCTCTTCCAGGGCCGTCAGCATCCGCGGATGGTTCGTTCCCGGATTCTGGCCCATGATGATGATGAGATCGGCTTGGGCGAAGTCGTCGTAGCTGATCGTGGCCTTGCCGATGCCCAGCGTCTGGCCCATGGCCCATCCGGTTGACTCATGGCACATGTTCGAACAGTCAGGCAGGTTGTTCGTTCCGAAAGCGCGCACGAAAAGTTGGTACGCGAAGGCGGCCTCATTCGAGGCGCGCCCGCTCGTGTAGAAGGCGGCCTCGTCTGGGGACGTGAGAGCGTTGAGCTTCGTGGCCAAGACGGAGAACGCGTCGTTCCAGCTGATCGGTCGGTAGTGGTCAGCGCCGGCGGGCTTATAGACCGGCTCGGTGAGGCGCCCCTGCATTCCGAGCCAGTATTCCGACTTCTCCAGCAGGTCGTCAATAGAATACTGGGCCCAGAAGTCCGAGTCGATGGTGACCGGTGTGGCTTCCCAGGTGACGGCTTTCGCGCCGTTCTCACAGAATTCGAAGGTCTTGCGGTGAGTGGGGTCCGGCCAGGCGCAGCTGGGGCAGTCGAAGCCGTCTTTCTGGTTGAGGGCGAGCATCGTCTTGCCGGTACGGATGACGCCCAGATTCTCCAACGCCGGCTTCATGGAGTGGTATACGCCGGGCATGCCCGCGGCCCAGTCTTTGGGTTTTGTGACCTCGAGGTCGGATTCGTCTGGTTCTGCCGCCGAGAGATGCTCACGAGTCATGGGCCTTACCCTTTCCACACCCCGATTTGAGCTGTGTCCTCCAGACCTAACAGGCTTGGCGAGTTGTTGC
>NZ_JADOUX010000045.1:0-2402 GCF_015751745.1 Cryobacterium sp. CAN_C2 | reverse complement strand
GATGCGCGAGAATATGCCGGGCACGCGGCGTCCCGGGCGGCTGCCGCAGCCAACTGAGACCGCTGAACTGGCTTCCCTCGGCCAACACGAGGAGGTCATCAAGCGCAGCACGGGACTCGGCAGGAACGGGTTCGACCAACTGCTCATGCATCCGCCGGGTGCCGTGCGTCAACGCTTCACCGCAGATCCGCTCAATGACGTCGACCGACGGAACAATGACGCTCTCCTCTCGGAGACCCCCGACGAGGGCCTGGGCGAGGGCGGCGCCGCGATCAGTGCGCTGGGCGAGGTCCGCCAATGTGGCCGCCCAGCGGCGAAAGTCAGACAGACTGAATGTCCGAAGTCCCAGCCACGTCTGGAGTTCCGCGAAATGTTCGCTGCGCGTTTGTGCCCGTTTCGCGTATTCTTCCCAACGGTCAACCGGTACGCCCAATTGACGTGAGAGCATTTCGAGCAGGGCCGGCTCGGGACTCTCATCCACCCCGAGAGCACGGCCGGGGAATCGGAGATAACAGAGTTGGGCGGCGAACCCCAACCGGTTCCCCTCACCTCGCCGCTGGCGGATGATGGCAAGATCGGAATCGGTCAACGTGAAGTGCTGCACACGCTGCACGGCGTCCGTGGGCAGAGCAAGTAATTCCTGACGTTCGATGACAGTCAGAACAGGACGGCGAGGCATACACGCTCCTTCTCGAAAACGGAGGAAATCAAGAGACGAAACGTGAGTGCAGTCGCCTGGCGACCAGGACAACGAACGACGCGCCAATTCAAGACCATCCGATTCTCGTAAATGGTTCTCGGAATAGTATTCTCGTATCATCCCATAACCACGGCTTTCAAGAAACTACGAGGCCCTCATGCTCATCGGCTACGCCCGCGTCTCCACCCACGATCAAAACCTCACCCTCCAACACCAAGCCCTCACCGCCGCCGGCTGCCAGAAAACCTTCGACGACACCATCAGCGGCACCCGCACCGATCGCCCCGGACTGACCAAAGCACTCGAACAACTCCGACCCGGTGACACCTTCGTCGTGTGGAAACTCGACCGTCTCGGCCGAACCGTGAAGAACCTCATCACATTCACCGAACAACTCCACCACGATGGCGTCGGATTCCGATCCCTGACCGACCAGATCGACACCACGACCCCAGCTGGCCGATTCTTCTTCCACGTCATGGCGTCCCTCGCTCAAATGGAACGCGAACTCACCATCGAACGCACCCAAGCCGGACTGGCAGCAGCCCGCACGGCCGGACGCCTCCCGGGACGCAAACGCATCATGACCGACAGCAAAATCGCCTCCGCAAAACAACTCCTCGCCACCGGCACCCCACCAGCCACCGTTGCCCACAACCTCGGCGTATCCATCCCCACCCTCTACCGCTGGCTACCCGCCAGCGACCGGTAGCGTACGATTTATTCCGTTTCTGAGGCGACCCCATGGTGAGCTCTTCGAGCACGCACAAGGTGAGAACGTCTTGATCTTTCGGACTCAGGAGCGCAAAAGCCGCCCGTATGCCGTCGTTACGCATCCGGTCATTGAGCCGACCCAGCACTTCGTTGGCATGGTCTTCATATGACGCTGGCGGTGGTAGTTAGCGACCTCCGGCCCGCGCGCAAGAACCTCGGGCTCACCCTCACCGACGTCGCCGACGCCCTCGACTGCGCGATCAGCAAGATCTCACTCATCGAACGCGGCACGATCCGCGACACCCGATTCCTGGACCGCTACCGGGCCTGGGCTCAACGAACACGAACCCCACCAGATCGCAGCTTGACAACTAGTAGGAGCATCAGGCTCTATCGCGGTTGAAAATAGCCGTAGATAGACAGCGCGATCGCGCCAACTAGTAGGAGAGCGACGACTACCCAAACAGCAGTGGGCGTGCGGCCGCCGTCGCGCAGTTTCCGGCGCCGGATCATAGGCCCAACGATCATAATGATCACAAATACTGTGATGCCGACCAACAAAGCCTCAAGCATTTTCAGCCTCCGATGAGCGAGTGTCTTCCCCTAATCACATGAGCGAGGGCGTGTCGCCGTATTCAAGATAGTTGAGCGTGGATGAGTACCCGTACCCCACGACCGCACCAATCACCGCACATCCAAAGCTGCCGATTCCTAACGACGCAACCTCACATGTGAGGCCTACTGCCAAGCCAACACCAAGACCAGCGATATCGTTGAAGACGGTCTGACCAGCGGGATCTGTGTTGTTGATGGGGTCGTTGGCGGCGTAGGCGTATCGGTTGGCGTTGGCGGGGTTGAGTGGTGTGTCGAGGGTGTCTTGTTGGGTCCAGGTGCCGGTGGTGGCGTTGTACCAGCGGATGCCAAATTTCACCAGTCCTGAGGCGCGGTCTTGGATTCCGGCTTTGAAGGAGTACGGGTTTTGGGCGGA
>NZ_JADOUX010000044.1:0-2774 GCF_015751745.1 Cryobacterium sp. CAN_C2 | reverse complement strand
AGTCTTACCTTCGCGGGGAGTGGTCGTCGCCCAGCCGAGGCCGCGCGTTCACGACCACAGCGGCTTCGTGCACTTGCTCCCACCATCAGGGCAGCTGGCCGACAGCTCGTTGGCTGGTTGAAGGATGACTGTCCCATGCCTGCGAAATAGCAGCCATTTTTTGTCGCGATTCACACGCGCTGGAACCGGTCGGCGTGACAAAGCATCGGCTACTCGTCCCGACAACGGAATCTTTATTGAGATGCCCGCAGGGAGTTGGTGCGCACGACTTCTGGCATTTGTGCAGTCGACTTCTGTAAATGGTCATCGGGCCTGTATAGGTTTTTGCTGCCGCGGTGGGTTGATCAGCTGACGGCTGGAGTCGACGCGGTCGGGGCTGAATGCGATGACTGAGGCGCCGGACAGGATAAAGGAGATGACCATCGATACTGCTCTTGCCCTTCCGGATGGATATGACGAGTTTCTTGGCGGGTTGAAGACTCGTGTCCGAGAGGCACGGTCCCGGGCCCAGCGGGTCTGTCAAGGGCCATGAAGAACTGCCCACTGGCGGACACGGAAAATGCCCGCTGATGGCCATGAAAACTGCCCACTCATGGCCAACAGATCTGCCCACCAGGAGTTCGGCGGCGTTGGCCATGCGCGGAGCGAGTGTTAGCTCATCGGCGTCACGCCCTGCCCGGCGAGGGCCTGCGTGAGGCGGATCGATTCGCCCGACGTCTGACAGACGTGAGCGTGGTGAAGTAGCCGGTCGACGGTCGCTGTCGCGAGGGTTTTGGGCATGAGCTCGTCAAAGCCGGCAGGATGTAAATTCGACGAGACCGCGATGGACCGTTTTTCATAGGCCGCGTCGACGAGCCGATAGAGCCCCTCGGCCGCGTCGGTCCCCACGGCGAGGAGCCCTATGTCGTCAATCACGATGAGGTCGGCGCGGAGGATGCGCGCGACGACTCGGGTGACGCTGTCGTCAGCGCGGTGGGCGCGCATCAATGCGCCGAGGTCCTCGAGGCGGAACCACGCCACGCGCATGCCGGCCTCGACGACTTGCTGGCCGAGGGCCTCGAGGAAGAACGTTTTCCCCGTGCCGGAGGGACCGCAAACGACAACATTCTCTTTCCGGCTGATCCACTCGAGAGTGCGGAGGGCTTGCTGCGTCGGCAGCGGGATCGATGACGCGGCCGGGTCCCAGGTGTCGAAGGTTTTCCCTGTGGGGAACCCCGCGGCTTTCCGACGGGTGGCGAGCATCGATCGGGACCGGCCGGTGACTTCCTCGACGAGGAGAGCTTTGACGACTTCGGCGGGTTCCCACCGTTGCGTGCGCGCCGTGATCAGCAGCTCCGGCGCTAACGCCCTCGCGTAGGGCATCTTCAGCTGCCGCATCAACGCCTCCAGGTCGGCCGGGAGCGCGGGGGCGGCGGTCGGGACGGGGCTCATGCGCTTTCCTCCACGGTGTCGTCGATAACGCTCGCGGGCGGTTGACCGATCGCGGCCCAGCCTCGGGTTCCTTGGGTGAGGGACTGGGTTTCGCTGGCCGTGTGGGTGCTCGCGCGCAACCCTGCCGCGTTCAGGATCGAGGCGAGGTCCTTGTGCGCGAAGCGGCCATGGATGGCCGCGGTGCCCAGGGCCTGGTCGACGTCTGCCTGCCCGGCGATCTTCGCCAGCGCCACGGCCTCAGCCATCTTCTGCGTGATCCGCATCGTCCCCACCGCGGCGGCCTCGAGCAGCCAGGTCCGGGCGCCGGCGCCGATTGCGAGGAACTCCAGTTCGGCGGCGTTCTTCCCTTTCACCGCGTAGTCGCCGGGGATTTTGGGGGCATGATCGGGGAAATGAGCATCGTCGATGGCGGGGCTGCCCGGCCGGGCGCGCTGGTGCCGGGCGACCTCCACGGGCCCGTCTCTACCCTCGTGGACGACGATGACCTGCTCAGCCAGGCCGAGGCCGTGGCTGCGCACGAACACTCGCGCGCCGAGCAGATAGGACGGCACCGAGTACTGAGCGTTCTCGAACGTGACCATCGGAGTGTTGTCCGGGACGCTGCGAGACATACCGAAGGAGATGGTGTGCGCGGCGTCTGGAACACGGTGCAACCGGGGAGCTTCCTCCAGAAGCATCGCGGTGGGCTTGCGGCGAGTGGCGCGATGCTCACGGTTGTTGACCAGGTCCATGAACTCCTGGCAGGCCGTTTCGATGTCAGCGAAGGAGTCATACTCGGGACGGAGGTTGGTGTCTTTGGGGACGATGTCGGCCTTGGCGAGCTTCACGGAGGACTCGACACCGCCCTTGGTCGCGGGGTCCGCTGGCTGGCAGGTGAGCACCGTGACGCCGTAGTGGCGGGCGAAGTCCACCGTCGCGACGTTCCGGACCGGAACGCCGGCGATGTGAGACACGGTGACGGTTTTCTCGTTATCGGTCAGGACGTAGGTCGGGGCACCGCCAATGATGCGGAACGTGCGATCCAGCGCCGCGTAAACACTCGGCGCCGTGCGATCACGCATCACGATGACGACCCGGAACCGCGACCACGCAAGCCACGCGATGTAGAGCACGGTCTTCTTGCCGTCCATCAGTGGTCCGTCGCCGAAATCGTACTGAATCCACATACCTGGCTCCGAGATCCACGGCCGGTGCACGCGGGTGTTGCCAAGGCAGTAGGCGGCACGAACCTGAGCGAACGCGCGGCGGGTTGAGTATTTGCGCTCGTGGGGGCCAGTGTTATTGACGTTCGGGGCCACGGGGTGATGTGGCGAGTAGCGCGTTTCGGGGCCACCGAATATTTC
>NZ_JADOUX010000043.1:0-2854 GCF_015751745.1 Cryobacterium sp. CAN_C2 | reverse complement strand
AATCGTGCGGATATCGCGGCGGTCTATCCGGCGTATGGCGCGTTGCACGGCCTCTCGGAGAAGGTTGCTGCCGCTCCTGGTGCGCATAACGTTTGTGTCTATGCGATTAATACGGGCGCGGGCGGTCATTCCCTGCTTGGCTGCCGAATGGTGACAGTCTAGAACCACGCGTTCGCACCATTGCCAGGCGTTCTGTCCTGGGGCTGCGCCACGGCAGACTTCGGCTGCAATTCTGGCAGCGCGTGGATTAGAAGAATGACGTTTTGGGAGTAATCATGAACTGGACATCGAGGGTCTCTGCGCGACCTTGGCGCGTTTTTATTACCCTGTGGGTGTCGCTGACCCTGGTCTCACTAGCTTGGGCAGTCGCAACTCCGTTGGGTGGAAGCCCCGACGAACCAGCGCACATCATCAAGGCAGCCTCAGTAGCGAGGGGCGACCTCGTCGGCGAACTCACGGGACGATCTGGCGAGACGATGGTTCAGGTGCCGTTCGGCATTGCTGACGCGCATTCGTGGCCGTGCTTCGCATTCAATACCCAAGTCACTGCATCGTGCCTTCCCGACGCTGCTAACGGGAGTCAAATAGTCGCAGCGAAGACGACAGCGGGCCTATACAACCCCACTTACTATGCAATCGTCGGATGGCCTTCCCTCCTCACCGACGATGCATCGCGGGCGGTGCTGATGATGCGCGCCATGAGCGCTCTTCTGGTCTCATTCTTCCTTGCTATTACTCTGCAAGCCCTAGTGCTCCTGCGCCCGGCGCTCATCACAGGCATAGGATTCCTTGCCGCGGCCACGCCTATGTATTTTTTTCTTGCCGGTGCGCTCAACCCCAACGCCCTAGAAATAGCCACCGGCGCGGCCCTCACCGCATCTTTGCTTCTTGTCGTAAGGAGACCCGAGGGCATTCGATTGCGGCTCTGGCTGTTGGCGATTGCTGGGAGCGGGGTCCTGCTTGCGCAGTCTAGGGGCCTTTCGCCGTTATGGATGGCAGTCATTGCAGTGGCTGTCCTTGTGAGTTCGCCTCCGAAGGCGCTCCTGAGCCTCGTAAAGAGGTGGGATGTCATCGCCACAATTGTTTTAATCGCCCTCGGAGTGGCCGCTGCAGGACTCTGGCTCCTCCTAACCGGGACGTTGGAAAGCATGGGTGTATACCCTGGGGCGTACCAGGTCACTCCGATCCGTGCGTTCGTTGAGATGTTGGTGGACCGTTCTTTTGACTCGGGCTTGGTAGGAGTCTTCGGATGGCTGGACACACCGTCCCCGGCCTTCGTGTACGTGTGGTGGGCGTTTCTCAGCGTCGCCTTGGGCGTCTCCGCATTCATCTTCGCCAAGGGACGGGTGTTACTCGGAGTCATAGTCGCAGTGGCCGGCTTCTTCTTGGTGCCAGCGGTGATACAAGCGCTGTCTGTATGGACGTCGGGTTATATCTGGCAGGGTCGGTATACCCTCGTGGGCTATGTGATCGCCGTAATTTTCGCCACGGTCGCGGTTGCGAGCAACCCGGGCGCGGGAGAGCTCGTCGCGCGCGCACCCCGTCGATTAATCTTGGTTTTCGCCGGTGGGACAATCTTCGCTCAGCTCTTCGCCTTCTTGACCGTTATGAAGCGATACTCGTTGGGTATTGACGCAGACTGGATCGACTTTTTTTGTCGGCCTCAGTGGCTTCCGCCAGCCGGTGGATGGCCGTGGGCGCTGGTGCTTGTGGTCGGAATGGGAACCACAGCCTGGTGCCTTTACCACTCGACTAGGTCCGAGAAGCTCATTGTCGAGAGTCCATCACCGGGAGAACGGCGAAGTACCGGAACGCAAAATAGCTTGAGCCGGCCATAATGACGGTTGCGCCCACAGCTCCGGCGATTTATCCTCAATCCACCGGTCGGCTTTGAATCCGTGGCTGCGAGTCAAACCAAGAATAACCCTCTGATCAGGTGAAAAAGTCGTTACTTGAACAAACTATTCACCAACCAGGGAGGCATCTCGTAGATGCAACTTTCTCACACTCACCGGTCCTTGTCCGCTTCCTATGATGACCCGAATCTCGTGTCGTCTGCCGGGCTTGTTCCTGTCATGGCGTTGGCGGCGAAAACTGGCCTCAGTAACCTCGTCGATGAGTGGGTGAAACTACCCGGATACTTCAGCGCGAACGCGGGCATGACTATGTCAACCCAACTGGGACCCAGCAGGGCAATCTAAGCGAGACCCACCGTCTGCTTTCTGGATCTCTGAAAGACTCATCAGACAGTAGGCCAATGGACAAAGGATTGTTCTGATGACAAGTGTGCCAAGTCGCGGACGGAAGCGTCGACTGAGAGACCGGCTGGTGCTCTGGTCGGTGATGCTTCAGCTAGTTGTAGTGTCCGCCGGTTTTTATCTCATGGCCTTCGACTTCGCCTTCATATTCTGGATTCTCTCAGTGCTGCTGCCCATCATTACCTGGGTAATTCCGGGGCTAATCTCCTATGTACGCGCAGAGCGGCAACGATCAATTGAGCAAACTCAAAGGCAGAGTGAACTTGACTCGGGTAAAGGATGAGATTGCAAGCGCGAACGAACGCGCGGAAAGAGAGGACGCTGATCGAGCTGAATCCCTGCGACGATGCGTCGGCATTTGCTGACGACGGTCTCTGGCCGTCGACTGCGCAGCATGCGGGCTGATTCAGCCTCGTGCTGCAGCGCATAGACACGCTGAACTAGACGTTGGTTCGTGTCTCATGATCGTTGACCTTCGCGTTGCTGTCGACTGTGGGGGGATGGGCTGCTGCGGGGATTTCGGACAGCGGAATTAGTGGATTCGTCTACGCTGCCAGGGCTGGCTGCTGATAACCATAGTGGACTTCGTTGGGCCG
>NZ_JADOUX010000042.1:0-3384 GCF_015751745.1 Cryobacterium sp. CAN_C2 | reverse complement strand
CCCGTGAGGGATGGCTTTCCTGTTTGTTGCGACGTTAAGTCCGGCGGTGTCTTACTCTCCCACAGGGTCCCCCCTGCAGTACCATCAGCGCTGAGAGTCTTAGCTTCCGGGTTCGGAATGTGACCGGGCGTTTCCCTCTCGCTATAGCCGCCGAAACACATGGTGATGTGAATCGATTCTATATTTTTTAGTTATAGCGCTCCGGTGACCGGAGCGTTGTTCTCGACCGTACATCGAGAACCACATAGTGGACGCTAAAGCAGCTTCTTCAAACTGACGTGTTATCAAATTATCGGCTTATTAGTACCGGTCAGCTCCATGGGTCTGTAGTCCCCACTTCCACATCCGGCCTATCAACGCAGTAGTCTAGCTGCGAGCCTCTCCCCCGAAGGGATGGAAATCTCATCTCGAAGCCGGCTTCCCGCTTAGATGCTTTCAGCGGTTATCCGTTCCGAACGTAGCTAATCAGCGGTGCTCCTGGCGGAACAACTGACACACCAGAGGTTCGTCCATCCCGGTCCTCTCGTACTAGGGATAGATCTTCTCAAATTTCCTGCGCGCGCAGCGGATAGGGACCGAACTGTCTCACGACGTTCTAAACCCAGCTCGCGTACCGCTTTAATGGGCGAACAGCCCAACCCTTGGGACCTACTCCAGCCCCAGGATGCGACGAGCCGACATCGAGGTGCCAAACCATGCCGTCGATATGGACTCTTGGGCAAGATCAGCCTGTTATCCCCGAGGTACCTTTTATCCGTTGAGCGACAGCGCTTCCACAAGCCACTGCCGGATCACTAGTCCCGACTTTCGTCCCTGCTCGACGTGTCAGTCTTACAGTCAAGCTCCCTTGTGCACTTACACTCGACACCTGATTACCAACCAGGTTGAGGGAACCTTTGGGCGCCTCCGTTACTTTTTAGGAGGCAACCGCCCCAGTTAAACTACCCACCAGGCACTGTCCCTGAACCGGATCACGGTTCGAAGTTAGGTATCCAATATGACCAGAGTGGTATTTCAACAATGACTCCACCTGAACTAGCGTCCAAGCTTCACAGTCTCCCACCTATCCTACACAAGCCACACCGAACACCAATACCAAGCTGTAGTAAAGGTCACGGGGTCTTTCCGTCCTGCTGCGCGTAACGAGCATCTTTACTCGTAATGCAATTTCGCCGAGTTCGCGGTTGAGACAGCTGGGAAGTCGTTACGCCATTCGTGCAGGTCGGAACTTACCCGACAAGGAATTTCGCTACCTTAGGATGGTTATAGTTACCACCGCCGTTTACTGGGGCTTAAATTCTCAGCTTCGCCTTGCGGCTAACCGTTCCTCTTAACCTTCCAGCACCGGGCAGGCGTCAGTCCGTATACATCGTCTTGCGACTTAGCACGGACCTGTGTTTTTAGTAAACAGTCGCTTCCCACTGGTCTCTGCGGCCTTCGAACGCTCCCGGAGCTAGTCCGTTCACGCCTCAGGCCCCCCTTCTCCCGAAGTTACGGGGGCATTTTGCCGAGTTCCTTAACCACGATTCTCTCGATCTCCTTAGTATTCTCTACCTGATCACCTGAGTCGGTTTGGGGTACGGGTGACTAAAACCTCGCGTCGATGCTTTTCTTGGCAGCATAGGATCACTGATTTCACCCTTACGGGCTACCCATCGGGTCTCAGGCATCATGAACGACGGATTTGCCTATCGTTCGCCCTACATCCTTAGACCGGGTCAACCATCGCCCGGCTCAGCTACCTTCCTGCGTCACACCTGTTAATACGCTAACCGCACCAGCATAGGGTCGCACGCTAGGCCCCACGCTTCACCCCGAAGGGATCCATCTAGGGGATTCAGATGCTTAGCATTACTGGATTAGTTTGGGCGGTTTTTCGTCAGTACGGGAATATCAACCCGTTGTCCATCGACTACGCCTGTCGGCCTCGCCTTAGGTCCCGACTTACCCAGGGCGGATTAGCCTGGCCCTGGAACCCTTGATCTTTCGGAGGACGGGTTTCTCACCCGTCTTTCGCTACTCATGCCTGCATTCTCACTCGTGTGGCCTCCACGGCTGGTTTACACCGCCGCTTCGCTGGCCACACGACGCTCTCCTACCCATCAACACGGCTGAACCAACACCACACGGGTGCCAGCTAACCAAAAATATCAATGCCACAACTTCGGTGGCGTGCTTGAGCCCCGTTACATTGTCGGCGCGGAATCACTTGACCAGTGAGCTATTACGCACTCTTTCAAGGGTGGCTGCTTCTAAGCCAACCTCCTGGTTGTCTGTGCAACTCCACATCCTTTCCCACTTAGCACGCGCTTTGGGACCTTAGTTGGTGGTCTGGGTTGTTTCCCTCTCGACGATGAAGCTTATCCCCCACCGTCTCACTGCTGCGCTCTCACTTACCGGCATTCGGAGTTTGGCTGACGTCAGTAAGCTTTTGGGCCCCATCGGCCATCCAGTAGCTCTACCTCCGGCAAGAAACACGCAACGCTGCACCTAAATGCATTTCGGAGAGAACCAGCTATCACGAAGTTTGATTGGCCTTTCACCCCTATCCACAGCTCATCCCCTCCATTTTCAACTGAAGTGGGTTCGGTCCTCCACGACGTCTTACCGTCGCTTCAACCTGGCCATGGATAGATCACTTCGCTTCGGGTCTAGGACATGCGACTGAATCGCCCTATTCAGACTCGCTTTCGCTACGCATTCCCCTCTCGGGTTAAGCTCGCCACATATCACTAACTCGCAGGCTCATTCTTCAAAAGGCACGCTGTCACCAGAACAAAGCTGGCTCCAACGGTTTGTAAGCAAACGGTTTCAGGTACTATTTCACTCCCCTCCCGGGGTACTTTTCACCTTTCCCTCACGGTACTTGTTCACTATCGGTCATGTAGGAGTATTTAGGCTTATCAGGTGGTCCTGACGGATTCACACGGGATTTCTCGGGCCCCGTGCTACTTGGGATACTTCTCGGGCGATTGCTGCATTTCGACTACGGGGTTCGCACCCTCTATGACCAGGCTTTCAATCCTGTTCGTCTATACAACGCTCTAACCCTTACCATTCGGTAGAATTAGTAGAAAAGTCCCGCAACCCCGACCATGCAACGCCTACCGGCTATCACACATGATCGGTTTAGCCTCATCCGGGTTCGCTCGCCACTACTAACGGAATCACTGTTGTTTTCTCTTCCTGTGGGTACTGAGATGTTTCACTTCCCCACGTTCCCTCTACCCGCCCTATATATTCAGGCGGGAGTCACCAGGTCACCTCACGGGCCTGGCGGGGTTTCCCCATTCGGACATCCTCGGATCACAGTTCGTTTATCAACTCCCCGAGGCTTATCGCAGATTACTACGTCCTTCTTCGGCTCTACATGCCAAGGCATTC
>NZ_JADOUX010000041.1:0-3578 GCF_015751745.1 Cryobacterium sp. CAN_C2 | reverse complement strand
TGGCTGGACATGGTGATGATTCCTGATTCTCGCCCTACGTCAAATGGCGAACTTGCTGTTAGGTACTGGCCTCACTCGACCTTGACACGTAGGGGACTCGCGCTCAGGAGCCCGATTATGGTGCTTGCCGCAGCAACCAACGATATAGTTCGCAGTCTCGACGCCTTTATGTACATGATTTCCCCCGACTCATGAGCAGCTAGCCACACGCTACTGTTCTACTGCACCTACCGTCAGCCCCCAGAATGGGGCGACCAAGTCCCTGGAAAGGTGCAAAGCTCGGCAGGCCTGCGGTGGCTCGTTGATGTGATGAACCATCGTGCGCCCATCCTCCGCATGACCGGAACAGGAACCTTCTACGGGAAGAATCTCTTAGTCTCGAACGCCTCCACCGGCTTCGAGGGTCCCGTCGCGTTTCCAAGTTACAGATAGGTTCGTGTCGGGGAAGGCTGTAGCGGATGACCAATTCAAGTGCATGCCGTCGGCCGGAAAGTCATCCGCGGGCGCGCATCCGGATATAAAGTCTGTCTCTGAGACGAGAACAACCAGGCACACAGCGGACCCTGATCGGGCGGCATACGCGCCATAAGAGAGCAGGCCGCTGGTTGTTAGGACGCGGAACGAGGTCACCTCCAGGCTTCCCGGCAGTAGTTGCTCGGGAATATCATCGCCCGTCTGGGGACGAGCGAACACCGACGCCGTCGCAAAAGATTGTACGGGGCGGGTGGCGTCAGTCGCTAACTCGGTGTTCGGCGTGGTGACGCTACGGCTGCCCACTTGGGTCCCGCCAATGAAACCAACGAGACTGGCGGCAACAATCCCCGCCGCGATGAACCCGTTTCGAGCGCGCCTACCCGTGTGGGCGGGCGCTGGGCCATCAACTCGCTCGAGTTGACCTTCCGTGGGGGTGGCGCCTGCCACCTCTCCTCGGGTGACAAGTACCGGTGCGTTCATGCCCTCTTGTGCGGAACGAACGGCAGTCGTGATCGCTTTATGTTCCGAGTCGATTTCGGCTTGGAGAGTTCGAATCGCCTGCGCTGTTTTCGGGTCGCCATTCAATCCGCCACCGAGCGAGAACGCTTGGCGTTGCAGGGTGTGAAGTTCCGCGAGGGGCGACGGGGTCCCGTCGGGCGCTGTCTCAACCGGACGAGACGCCCACCAAAGTGCGTTGATGACATCTCCGTGCCCACTGAAGGCCTCCCGCACTGCAGCGAGGAACGCTGGATCCTCTAGTGCCCAAGAATACGCCCAGTGGTCGTCGTGAGGATCGACTGTCATATCGTCCTCCCGACAGTATTTGAGGATATCTCCATACGCAGCTGAGCTATTTTTCGACCATTGGTTATGCCCAGGCATGGGGTTTTCGACCGGACAAGGGACCGAATCGATAACAACACTAGTGCGTGAACGGTTAGCTCAGGTGCCTCTTGAGAAGATCTCAAACCGGACTCTTCCGGTAATCCTTCGAAGGAATTCGGCCTAATTCCACGCCGTTTCTGACGAAATAAGTAGAATTTACGCATCTACCTGAGCTAACCGTCTACGCATTACAACACTAATCCTGAGTACAGCACTTTTGTCCTCCTAAACCCATTCCTGCGAGCGCATATCGCTCGGCTGCCGTGACACGCCAGCAGGCGATCGATCTCTCAGTCGGACCGGCAATAATGCGACCGCTTGGATTTCGAGCCGAGTGCTGTGCCGGAGATCCGCGATACTCCCGACCACCAGAAGGACAAAGTGAGCATGATCCGTCCCACTAGCTGCCCGGCACATGTCCAATCCAGCTGAGAGGAACTCCTCCGGTCGGCAACGTCTTACGATCCCCGTCGAAGGCTGGATTGGCTTTACCCATCACCGAGGCGACCGCATGCTCACGGAGTGCACGTCTCCGGACTCGGACTCCGCAGACAACAAAAAATATACTCGCGCCAAGTAAAACGACGCCACCGGCCATGAGCCCCAGTGAAAAACCGGACAGGGACGCGTTAAAGGACCGATAGATACTGAAGGGAATCGTCAGCCAGGCTCCGACCAATAATACTGATCCGATGATAACGAAAAACGTCCCGCGGCGAACATTGCGGATTCGAAGATCGTCAGCTGCAGCGAGGTCCCTCGCAACGTATGACTCTTCCATGGTTTAGCCCTTCGATTCATCGCAGATCTGTGGAATCGCTACAGAGCAGTCGAGCGAAAATAGCTAACGCATGTCGGGTACCAACTTGTCACGTTTCCCGGAGCTGACCCGAACTGCCAATTCAGACTCGATTTCCCGCTGTTGTAGGAGTGCTGGCCCGAAGAAGTTGGATTCGCGGACAAAGTTCCATCGGTTGAGGTATTTCCGGGATATGTCCAAAGTCGGACTTCGCCAGTGCTCTCCCAATTGATCTGAACAATTTTCGGGTATCCGCAGGTATCTGTCCGCAACCCCGAATAGTGCATGGCGTTTGCGGGGATAGCGGGCCCGAGAATACTCAGCGTGAAAGCGACCGTGGTCATGGCTGCACCTAACCGAAATTTGCGCAAGAAATTCCCCCCAATGTTTGACGATTTATGACTCTAGTGACCCCGTTGGATAGAAACAATGCACCGCGTTGACCAATATTCAGATAGAAGAACTGCGCGATCCCAGGACTGCACGCGCGACCGTAAGCCGGACCTTCAACGGGCACTGAAATTAGGTCCTCCAAGAGGGGCCAATTGTCGGGGCTTGCAGCCTAGGTAGGGTGCCCCGTTGGGGGCCGCTTGCGGGATTGTTCTTGACCCCTCGACCGGCCGAAGTGCACCGTTCGAACTATGAATGAATTTCTGATCGGATACGCACGCGTGTCCACGAACATGCAAGATCTCACCGCCCAACAAAACGCCCTGGAAGCCCTCGGCGTTAGATCGAACCTGATCTACACCGACCACGGACTCACCGGCACCAACCGAGCACGCCCCGGCCTCCGCGAAGCACTCGCCGCCTGCCGGAACGGCGACACCCTCGTCGTCGCCAAACTCGACCGACTTGCCCGCTCTCTCCGGGATGCGAAAGACATCGTCGACGAACTCACCGTCACAGGCGTCAAACTCAGCATCGGCGGATCCGTCCACGACCCGACCGACCCGGTCGGGCGCCTGCTGTTCAACGTCCTCGCGATGGTGGCAGAGTTCGAATCCGACCTCATCCGCGCCCGAACACGCGAAGGGATGCAAGTGGCCAAAGCAAAAGGCCACCTCCGCGGCAAACAGCCGAAGTTGTCGCCGGCGCAACAACGTCACCTGATGGAAGTGCACCTCGCGGGGACGCATTCCACGAGCGAGCTCGCTGAATTGTTCAACGTCGCCCGCTCCACCGTCTACCGCACCGTCCAACGACAGTCGGTCGACAGCTGAAACATACTCGACGGCTCCCGTTGCCGAGCCAAGCAAGTCAGCAACGGGACAGCCAACCCCAGGGGCGACAGCAGTCATCTCCAGGGTCGAGCCGTGTCACACGGGAACGCTCACCGGCACAGCAAGCTCGCGCGATCAGCCGGCTGCGTCGGCTTCGCCCTTCGGCACCAATGGCCAAGCGGACCACTCTCCGGCCG
>NZ_JADOUX010000040.1:0-3659 GCF_015751745.1 Cryobacterium sp. CAN_C2 | reverse complement strand
TCCGGCGACCGCCTGGATCAACAAACCCACCGACAGCACCGAGGCCAAACTAGCCGCCTAACTCCCACTGGCCTCATCCGGCTTGACAAATTCCGTGGCGCCAATTACAGTGGCAACGCGGACTATTACACGACCTCAAATGCATCAACCTGCTACGGCCAGACTTACACGTTCGCTTCACCCAGTGTCGTCTGGAACGATCAGACGTCTTCCTTCGCAGGTCAAGGAGCATGCCAGATCAGGCTCTATGACGACATCAACTACTACGGCGGTTTCTACGGCTATTTCGATTGTCGGAGCAACTTGGCCAACGTTGGGTACAACGATCGGGCGTCGTCAGTCAGGTTCCATTTGACGAATACATATAGCTGCTTCTAGACGACGTATCGGCCAAGACCCCGAGCCACTATCCAGGCTCCCGGGTCTTGGCCATTTTTTCTGGAGTGTGACTATCCATGTAACTGCCCTAATATCGCGGATCGAGAGCGGTGCGGCGACCGCTCGAAGCCTGGCTCAGCGCCTCGTAGCGGCCAAGTTGGCAGAGCTTCGTCACGACCCAGCCGATGAGGCGGATAGCGCAAGGCCTAATCGTGTCGGCTTGATTGAAGGCCCGCTCATTTCCTACGGAATTGGTCGTCCGCCGCATGATCGCGGCAGTTACGTCGATAGCCCACTTTCTGAAGTTCGTTTTGCACGCGGATTGGATGGAACCAATGCCTCCCTGCCGGACATTGTTGAGTATGGACACCTTTGATTCCCAAGCCACAGACTCCGCACTGTGGTTGCACGTCCGCGGCGGCAATGGACGCGCGTTTGGTGTCCTGTTTGACCGCCACCGGGATCGGGTTTTTGGTCATAGCCTTCGGCTGGTTCGAACACAGGCGGCGGCTGAGGATGTTACTGCGATGGTGTTCCTCGAAGCTTGGCGGTGCAGAACACGAGTTCGGTTCGTTGATGAGTCCATCCTCGGGTGGCTCCTTGTAACCACTAACAACGTGGCCCGGAATCAACTTCGGTCCGGTCTCCGACACCAGCGACTTCTCCGAAGGCTTCCACCGCCGGATTCTGTGCCTGACCACAGTGAGGCGGTGCTGGACGCGATCGACCTCGGCTCCACAGGGAACACGGTTCAGCGCGCCTTTGCGCACCTGAACTCCCGGGACCAAGAGATACTGCTGCTGTGTGTCCTGGAAGACCTGTCGATGACGGACGTCAGCCGGCTTCTTCGAATACCTTCGGGCACCGTCAAATCCCGACTATTCCGCGCAAAGCGACACCTCGCTCTCGTCCTCAACGAGTACAACCCGATCCAACCATCCCCATCAGTTGCGGGAGAAAGCACATGATGAACAGTACGCCGACGGAACCGCACTTCACTGCCAACCGCAGTGCGGCGATCCGAGCCCTCCTCGTGAACATCGCCGAACCAGGAACTCCAGAGAATCTGAGACTTCGTCGTGCTCGACGCGTTCGGATCGTCGTCCCCGCAGTCATTGCAACCCTCGTCTTGACTGCCGGTGCCGTCGTGGCCGTCCAAGCGCAGGTAACGAGGACCGATCACATCAATTGCTTCGCTCGAGCGGAGCTCAACATGTGGGGGGAATTCCCGGGCGCTCGGGTGACCAGCCTCGAGGGCACCATCGGCGACAGCGAAGGGGGTCCGGTGTCAATCAATGACGCCCTGGCCGCGTGTTCAGACCTCTGGGCCCAGCATGCCCTGGACGCAAGTATCGAGAGTGGGGTTCGTTCAGATCCCGTTGACCGAACATTTTCCTACCCTGTCCCTGACCCGCTCACGGTCTGTGTCATGTCCGATGGAATGGCCGCCGTGATTCCCGGCGCGTCCGACGTCTGCGGTCGCCTCGGCCTGGCGGAACGAGCCAAGTAGGAACAAACAAATGCCATGACCAAAACTACCCACGACGACGTGTTTCTTGGCGGCGTCCACATCGGCCCAGATTTACATTTACTTGGGGGTCAGAAGCCGGGTATTAGTAGGGGTCGCTTGAGAATTCGGAGCTCAGCGTACGGTAAGCCCATCAATCTGCCGGTTCCCGGATGAGAAAGCGTCCGTAGGGCGGCGATTCACTCTCAGGCGACGTGTAGGGGTGGGCAGTCTTTGGTGCAGCGAGAATTGTCGTCCAGGAAGGAATGCCAGATGAGCTTGTACCAGACGTCTCCAGACGTTGCGCGTTTCGTCGATCTTCGAAAGGAGCTGACCGAACTCCGATCCGGGGTGAGCGGAACGGGGGTGCCGTTGACTGAGGTGCAGCGGGACTTTGTGGCGTTGGCGCAGGCCGAGGGGTTGTGTGATCTGGCAGCCACGATGAATGGTGGTATTTCGGTTTCGACTGACTGAAACCGGAAACTGCTCTTGTTCCGCTCGTAGTTGTTTTGGGACTCAGCGGGTTGAGGCGGGGATCCACCGATAGAGGGTGGGCACCGAGACACCCAGATGTTCGGCGACGTCGACGGCGGGAGTGCCGGCTGCGCCCGTACAGTGAATTGAGACAGACGATAGGAGGATCTGTTTCAATTCACTGTACGGGCGCAGGACTTGCGTGCGCACCCGGTGCTGCTGACGCTGGGACTATCTTTGGGAATATCGCCACAGTTGCAGGCGTAGTCACCCTTGTCGGGTCACCCTTTGTGGCTACTGGAGTGGGAGGCGTAATAGTTGGTGTGGCAGGAGCTATATCCTTTGCAACTGCAGCCCCTGCCTTCCTGATCTCCAATCTTTGCTAAGCACGAAATACAAAAATGAGCCGCAAGAACGCTTTTTCCTTCTACATCGTTGTCGGACTAATTTCCGCCGTTGTGGGCGTACCGCGAGCGATTGCAGTGGCAGGTGGAGAAGATCCTGGACCGGTGAATTTAGCGTTCATCGTTCTTTCCTTGCTGGTCGTCGTTAGCTGCGCACTTATGGCAATCAGGAACCGCCCGAGCACATGGACCCACGAGTGACCAATAACCGCGACTGATGCCGTGGGTAAAACTCTCTTGGGGTCAGATCACGGAACGGAATAAAAACCACGCTACGAGTCTGATGGCGGCCGCAGCCGAGTGCTCCGGAGTGGCTGGAATTACGGCCTTCCGTGGGCGGGGATCCACCGGTACATCGTGGCAATGGAGACGCCCAGGTCACGCGCAACGTCGGGTGGTGTCATACCTGCTTCGAGAAGCTTTATTGCTGATGCGATCTTGCTTTCGGTCATGATGCGTTTCCGGCCGGGGAGGTGGCCTTTTTCGCGGGCGGCGGCGAGACCTGCTTGGGTTCGTTCGATGGTGAGTTCTTGTTCCATTTGCGCGAGCGACGCCATGATGTTGAAGAAGAACCGGCCGGCCGGGGTGGTGGTGTCGATTTGGTCAGTCAGCGAGCGGAAGCCAACACCGTCTTGGTGGAGTTGTTCGGTGAAGTCGATGAGGTTCTTCACGGTGCGGCCGAGTCGGTCAAGTTTCCAGACGACGAGAGTGTCGCCGGCGCGGAGCTGTTCGAGCGCCTTCGTCAAGCCTGGTCGATCGGTCTTGGTGCCGCTGATGGTGTCTGTCGGCGGCCGTGACAAACTGGGCGTTTTCTAGCGAACGTCGCAACACTCGATCAAATGCGGGCTATTTCTTTGAGCCTATCGAAGTGCCGTCCGGACGGTTCCCAGCTGCGT
>NZ_JADOUX010000039.1:0-4571 GCF_015751745.1 Cryobacterium sp. CAN_C2 | reverse complement strand
CTCATAGGACTATCGTCGCGCACGGCGATCAAGGACTGGCTGGACATGGTGATGATTCCTGATTCTCGCCCTACGTCAAATGGCGAACTTGCTGTAAGGTACTGGCCTCACTCGACCTTGACACGTAGGGCATGGCCGTGGCAGCCTCACACGGGCGCAAAGCAGGACGACGCGAAATCACCGCCGACCATGGCAACGTCAAACGCGCCCACGAGCTGATGGTCCAAGGCCTGAAACCCGCTGATATTGGGAAGATCATCGGAACCAGCCGTGCCACCGTCTACCGGTACCTCAACATGGGCACCGACTGACGAAGGCACGGGTGGGACTTACCGGTCCGGCTGGGGCGACGCACTCGGCAAGGGTTACCGGGGCAGTTGTGTGACGATGACATCGTCCTGCAACGCGCCGATCGGCGCCACCAAACCGAAGTGGAGCCCATAGAGTGCGTGCAGGCCTTGATGCGACGTCTCAGATATAGGCGTCGGAGGCATCGATACCGTCGGAGTCAGGCGCGCGGCCCCGACTTTGGTATGCGGGCGTCCAGAGCAGCTGGCACAGCTGGGTCCTCGTCGCGGCGAAGCAGTTCGACAACGTCTTCGGGGAGATCGTCCTCCCCTGCGAGGTACCAGCGGGCCATGGGGGAACCCGTGCGTGCCACGCGGAGTGCCCGCTCGTCGTCGGGGGGAAGACCTTCGGAGGGGGTGTCGATTCGCTCGATCGCGAACTGCAGGTTGGCAGGCACGCGGACGCGGCCCGGCTGCTGAGCCGGATGGACGTTGATGGAGACGTTGGCCTCGCCGCCGTGCCAGGTGACCCAGTCGGCGGCGTATCCGTCCCACCCTGCCCAGCGAGGGTCGTCCGCGGGCCATTCGGTCCAGCCCGGGTCGAAGCCGTACCGGTGCGCATCGCCGCCGATGGCGTCGACGAGGTGCGCCAACTCCTGCCCAAAAGCAAAGACCGTCGCGTCTTCGCCACTGAAGAAGACCGAGAGGTTGGGGGCGTGATCCGCCGACCACAGGTCCCACGCCGGGCTATCCGGATGGAGCCAACGACCGCCCTCAGTGCCGCGGACCCAGCCCGAGCGCTCGATCCCCGCTGCAAGCGATTCGACCTCGGAGAGCAGGTTCCCGAGAATCGCCGCGCGCGCGAGCTCTGCCACGTCGTTGAGCATCGCATCCATGTTCATAGAACTAGTGAGTCAGCGCCGCACAATGCTGTCAAGCGTGCCCCCTCGGGGACGTGCCTTCGTACCACCGCCTCGTTGCCTGGCATTGGTTGTCAACGTCGCTCTCGAGAACCGCCTGCAATACTCAACGACTGCCACGCTCTCCACACCCGAAGCGCGAGAGAAGGACCGACCAAAAACTATGCGCGGCGAGGCACCCGGTGGGACAGTATTGCCTCCGCTGACCTCGAGTTCTCGCCTTCACTGTTTCGCAACTAGTGTGCATCGAAACTCATGGAATCCGGGGATGCGGCGCAAGCTGGCAGTGCCAAGTAGCGATGTAAAGTCGTCGCGATTCAGAAGTCAGATTCGCACCTCATGCGCGAGATGGTGTCCTGAACCTGACTTGCGGAATGTAAAAGCGCCCCACAAACCAAACCCGACCGGCGCTGATCCGACCGTTTCACTACCAAGGAAGTGGGACGGCAGGATTTGGCAAGCATGACCCGCATGCTCCCAAGCCCGATGCTGTTGGTTCGGCGTTTTTGGGTTTCGCCACCGGCTTCGGGCACCTTGAGTCAGCGAAAAATAGCGGCCTCCAACACGCGTCACCCAATTTCTAGGCGCCAAGGTCATTGCTGGCCGGTAACGAGCGCCGTACTCTGAAGTGAGGGCATCCTAAGAATTCGAGGATGCATCACATTCGCGAGAGGAAGATCATGAAGGCACTCGTCTATCAAGGCCCGGGACTCAAAGAATGGAAAGAGGTTCCAGACCCCACGATTATTCATGGGACCGACGTCATCGTGAAGATCGACACAACTACTATCTGTGGCACCGATCTGCACATTCTCAAGGGAGATGTTCCGGCCGTCGAGGCGGGGCGCATCCTCGGCCACGAGGGCGTCGGCACCATCACCGAGGTTGGCAGTTCCGTTTCGAGCCTCAAGGTAGGCGACCAGGTAATCATCGCCTGTGTCTCGGCCTGTGGACACTGCGACTTCTGCAAAAAGGGCGTCTACTCGCACTGCCTCGCCGACGAGGGTGCACCCGGCATTGGCTGGATCTTTGGACATCTCATAAACGGAACTCAGGCAGAGTTCGTGCGGGTGCCGTTCGCCGAAACCTCGTTGTATCTGCTGCCGCCTGAGGTGACCCCGCAGCAGGGAACTGTGCTTTCGGACATCCTTCCAACAGGCCACGAGATCGGCATTCAGTATGGCCAGGTCAAAGCGGGTGACGTCATCGCGGTTGTCGGGGCCGGCCCCGTCGGCCTCGCTGCCATCGCGACCGCCGGCCTATACGGTCCCTCCCGCATCATCGCCATCGACCTCGACGCCAACCGCGTCGAGCAAGCGAAGAAATTCGGCGCGACCGACACAGTCATTTCAAGCGACGCGGACTGGAAGGAGCAGGTGCTTGCGCTCACGGACGGGCTCGGAGTTGACGTCGCAATCGAGGCAGTCGGAATACCGCAAACGTTCGCGATGTGCCTGGACATCGTTCGGCCCGCCGGACACGTCGCCAATATGGGCGTGCATGCCAAAAGCGTCGATTTCCCACTGCAGGACCTCTGGATCTCGAACATCAACATCAGCATGGGCCTCGTAAACACGAACACCCTCGGAACTTTGCTCAAACTCGTCGCTCAGAAGAAGATCGTCGCCGAGAACTTCATCAGCCATACCTTCCAGCTCGATGATATCCTCGAGGCCTACGACGTGTTCGAACGGGCAGCGGAGACGAAAGCACTCAAAGTCATCATCAATGCCTGACCCGGGCAGCCCAAGCCACCATCTTGACAGCGATTGCTGCCGATTTGAGTGACTTGACGTGCCCACGGTCTGGTTATCCGCGGCAGGTGTGCAGTCAGCGCGATCCGCGCTGGAGTGGCGTCGACAATCATCTTGGTGTCCCTATTGCCGATCAGGAAACTCCGCCGAAGAGCGCCAAAAGTCGCAGTAAAGATAAGGTCAAGACGCTCGCGCGGGAGCGTCAAGGAATGGCGATAGCCAGGTCAGCTTGACGCCAATGGCGGTGCCGCCAGGCGTCCGTTTGGGGTATACCCCAAACGGACAGACCCGGACAAACCCCAACTACCAGGTTCGACCTATCATTTTCAGGAGATACCTGCAGTCGCCTAAGCGCCTACGGTTTGTGGGCGGTCATACTCTTGATGCCCTCAGGGAAACGATCATTGCCCCAACTGCGGTGTCCCGGTGGTCGAGGTAAGTCACTTCGCTGCGCGGAAGTGTCCTTCATGCGCATTGAGTGAAACCGCGGCGGCTGCCGCGCCCAGTCCAACCAACAACCATCCCGCTAGCAGATCGCTGCCTGATATGAGCATTGCAACGCCCCCCAGCGCTGTCGCGACGCTTATCGCGAAGGTACCCATCGCAAGTGCCTTCGCATCCCCCGTCAGCCTCCGATCGTTGAGGCGCAAGTTGTTCGGCGGGAATACCAGGGGTGAGGATGTTGCGAGAATTCCGCCAATGATCAAGCCGACAATTGCTGCCACTGAGCTACCAACATTGACGAGAGACCAAATGGAAGACGCACCGAAGAAGGTCCCGACGATTTGGGCCGCGAAACGTGGAAACGCGCTACGGTTCACGGGCTATCTCTCCAAATCCTCGTAGATCCACCGGTTTAGAAGGGGCCGTGTATCAGCGAAGCGAATGTTCCACCAGCTAGGACTACTCTCGTCGGTCTGCCCGCCGGCGGCCAATAAGAACAACGGCTGAAACGACGATCACAAGTCCCGCGACACACGTCCCAAAAATTCCAATGCCTTGCCCATCGATCGCGGCTGGCAATTCGAGGGGCACGACGACGATTCCTACTACCAACAGCACAATCATCGTCTTCTGGGATACGAAATACTTCTTCACGACGTACTTCTCCTTGACTATGAACTTCTATTTCTCGGCCCGCAATGCCTGCGATTCATGCCGGGCTGCGCCCATGAAATGACGACGAAGCCACCACACGTTTTGCTATTTTGTGAGAGAGATTAGATCAATGAGCCTTTCGGCGTCGTCTCCGGAGAATGAGACCGACGACGAAGAGGACCGCCCCGATAATCATCGACGATACGGGAATTGTTGGACCGCTTGGAAGACGAGCTAGGAGCAAAGTAGCGAAGATGATAATTACAGCTATTCCTCCGCCTATGAGGATTTCCGGCTGGCGATTTATGGGATCCTTCATAAGTTCAGCACCCAAACACTCCAGCGGTGCCAACGACGGCACCTACACCAATACTTACAACGGATCCTGTTTCGGTGATAGCCGCGGCTGATGCCGTCGTCTGGGCTGCTGCGGATATCTCGGACAGTGGGCCCTCTTAAAATGAGGGTTCACTGAAAGTAGAGAACCGCATGACCGCACCACGCCGGAAATT
>NZ_JADOUX010000038.1:0-5031 GCF_015751745.1 Cryobacterium sp. CAN_C2 | reverse complement strand
CCGCCGAGAGATGCTCACGAGTCATGGGCCTTACCCTTTCCACACCCCGATTTGAGCTGTGTCCTCCAGACCTAACAGGCTTGGCGAGTTGTTGCAAGGCCTCCACCCGCATTGGAGGAGAAGAGCCCCCTCGTGTGGCCTGAATCAGGCATGCCTGGACGAACAGAGTGCCACAGGGTGGCACTCTGGTTATGTCAACCTAACTGGGACCCAGGTGGGCAATCTAAGCGGGACCCACCGTCTGTTTTCGGATTTCTGAAAGACTCATCAGATGGAAGCTGACCAAGACCTGTTCGACTGTGCAGTGGATCAAATGCGTCGCCGGTGGCCCGATGCGCCTGAGGCGGTGGCTGCCGCGGTGTATTTGGAGGATGGGTCAGTCCTCACTGGTGTCGCTCTCGACAACTTCAATGCTGCGATGAATCTTTGTGCTGAGACGGGCCCTATCTGCGAGGCGTATGCGGCAGGACAGCGCATTGTCGCGTCGATCTGCGTGAGCCGTGGGCCGGGCGGGGACGGCTTCACAGTCCTGGCCCCGTGTGGGGCATGTCAGGAGAGGCTCGCTCTGTGGGGTCCAGGGGTCGAAGTGGGCGTCAATGACCCTGCCAGCTTGGCCGGGTGGTCGAGTCGGCCCCTGATCGAGCTGAATCCGTATTACTGGGCGTCCGCTTTTGCTGAAGACGGTGTGTGGCCCTCGACTGCGCAGCATGCGGGCTGATCCAGCCTGGTTTTGTAGTGCAAAGTCGGGTGAAATGCGACGTGGGTTCGTGTCTCGTGGTCATTGACCGTCGCGTTGCTGTCGACTGTGGGCGAGGCGGTAGGAGTCGGTCCCTGTTTCGATGATGGTGCCGTTGAACGTCAGCCGGTCCACGATCGCGGCGCAGAGCCTCGGGTCGGTGAACGTCTTCGTCCAGCCCGAAAAGGATTCGTTGGAGGCGATCGCGATGGAGTTGTTTTCTTCCCGCTCGGTGAGGACTTAGAATAGCAGTTCGGCTCCGCGGCGGTCGAGTTCCATGTAGCCGAGTTCGTCAATCATCAGGAGGTCGACGCGGCCGTAGCGGGCGATGGTCCGGGCGAGGTTCTTCTCATCGGCTGCTTCAACGAGTTCGTTGACCAGGCGTGTGGCGAGCGTGTATTTGACCCGGAATCCTTTCTCCGCAGCTGCGGTGCCGAGGGCGATGAGCAGGTGGCTTTTCCCGGTGCCGGAGTCGCCGATGAGGCAGAGGGGTTGCCCGCGGCGCACCCATTCGCCGGTGGCGAGGGTATTGATGGTGGCGGGGTTGATGTTCGGGTTGGCGTCGAAGCTGAAGTCTCCCAGCCACTTGTCCCTCGGAAACCCGGCAGCTTTGACGCGGCGAACCGAGGAGCGGCGGTCGCGGTCATCGCATTCGGCTAGGAGGAGCTCGGCGAGAAATCCTTGATAGGTGAGCTGCTCCTTCTTGGCCGCGGTTGTTGCTTCGTCCACGACGGCGCGGATCGTTGGAAGGCGAAGCCTCCGGCAGGCCTGATCGATGGCCGCGTTGGCGGCTTCCTCAGTCAAACCCCTTCTCCTGCGCAGAACGGTGGTGATGGTCGTCGTAGTCGTCATGACACACTTCCCTTCTTCGCCGCGGGTGCGGCCTCACATTCGGTTCGTTCGGGTAGTCGCAGCAGCTGGTCGTAAGCGGCGACCGAGGGAAGTGGTCGAGTGTCGACTGGGAGACCAGCGATGACGGCGGCCGGGTCAGCGAGGCGACGTTGAGTAAGACTGACCACTCGTCGCTCGGGACCACGACTGTGTTCGACGCGATGACGCTCCAGCAGGGACCCACCCGACGCTTCATGACGTCGCGCTTCGACTGCCACGACATCGGCTGTGACTGCCCCGACGGTGAGCGCTGCCGTGATCCCGGCGATGACGTCCGCGGCGGCCATCGACCGGTGCAGCAAGAGAACGTCGATGAGGGCGCGCGTGCCGCCAGCATCACCGTCGGTCTTTCGAGCGGCAGCCCAGAACGCTTCGTGAGCGGCGGTGAACGCGCCAGAAGCGCGAGCGTTCGCTAACGCGGTTGATCCGGGGAGCGCTCCGGGTTTGTATCGGAGGACCTCGAGGTAATGGTCAAGGTTCACGCTTTGCCCGTGCACGGCAACGACCCGGGGATGCCTCGCAATCTCGGCGCGCCCGTCGAAGATGACCAGCTCAGACGCGCGCAGAGAAACCCGAACGGGGCGGCCGATGAAACGGGCAGGAACCGAGTAGGACGCCATCCGCACCCGCACCAAGCTCGACCGGCTCACCCGCGGCGTCAGAGACAATCCTGGTTCAAACCGTTCGGGCGTGATCGGCGCCAGCAACGGGCGCTCCACGGCGAAGTCCTGACCAACCGTCCTGATCCGGTCACTGATTCTGCGGCGCTCATCGTCGAGATCCCACTGCCGGATTTGGTTGTTGAGGTCGGCAAGAGAATCAACGACGGGCATCGGAGAGAGGTGGGTGCGGCGGAACCGGCCGACTTCGCCCTCGACACCGCCCTTTTCGTGAGCGCCCTCAATTCCCGGATGGCAGTAGAACGCGTCGAACCCGTAGTGGGAACGGAACAGCACCCACCGTTGGTTCTCGGTGCGCTGCCTGCCAGTGCCGTAGATGACTTTCACGACCGCGTCGGTGAGGTTGTCGTAACGGATGTGCCTGGTCGGGATACCACCGATGTCGTCGAACGCGTCGAGGTGCCCTTCAAGGAACGCTTCCTGCGCCTGCGTCGGATAGACCCGGTGGATTGCCTTCCCGGAGTGGGAGAGACGGAAGGTAAACATGTGGCACTTCGTCTTCACCCCGGCCAGGACCACCCAGACTTCCCCGAAGTCAACCTCCGCCTCCGCGCCCGGTGCGTGCTCTTGCGGGATAAAGACCTCGGGTAGCCGGCCGGCTTCCGCGTCGATCTCTGGGCGCCGGCGACGGACATAATTCCGGACCGTTGAATACGAAAGCTCCGTCGCGGCCTGTTCATCTGCGAGGCGAGCGAAGACCCGCCTCGCTGTGTGACGTTGTTTCCGTGGGGCCTCGAGGTCCTGGCGGAGCATCTCGTCGATGACGCACTTGAATACGTCCAACCGGGGCGCCGTCCGCACCCGCGTTTTCCGGGACGGCGGTTCTGCTTGCGCGAGAGCCAACCGCACAGTTGGCCGGCCGACACCATGACGACGGGCCAACTCACGAATTGACAGGCTTTCCACGCGCGCATCACGCCGGATCCGTGAGAACAATTCCACCCGAGACTCCATCCGAACCTCCACCTTGAGCAACCGAAAACACGTTGCGACCACGGTGGAGGTGGGTCCCGCTTAAATTGCCCGTGACACGCCGAAACAGCCGAAGTGGGTCCCGCTTAGATTGCCCTGGTGGGTCCGGCTAACGCTGCCATAGTCAGGCCTCCGAGCTCAGATTCATTCTCAAGCCCGCGACGACCACTGTTTCATGTGACTAAAGCCACGAACTGAGCACTCCGGAACTTCGCCTTGGCAGACCCGGAGCTTCTCATGTGTCCTGCACCTCACCGGGGGCTACCCGTTCCGCAGCACTCGGCACAGGACTGCGGTGAATTTCTCGGACAATGGGGCCTCGTGAAAGGAGGGTCTCCTGAAAGTAGAGATCAGCATGACCGCCACGCCGGAAATTCACCGTCCATGACGAGGCCGTTGAAAGCCCTCACCGACGCTGAGGAACTCACCTGTCGCTGGCTCGACTGGTACAACAATGGGTGGATGCACAGCTCCCTCAGGAACGTGCACCCGAAGAGTCCGACCGCACCTATTACGCTGAAACAAACGGCCCGGTAAAAAACGACGCCGCCAACAGAACGGTGGCATGAAAACCGGGACGATTCAATAGTCGGCACCAGCTGATCATTCGGCCGATCTGATTCCCGCTCGTGATGAAAGGAACTCCATGAAGGCATCCGCACAACTGGGCAGTAACTTGCAGTCGGTCCTGGTTGACATGATCGAGCTGCACAGTCAGGGCAAACAGGCGCACTGGAGCGTGGTGGGCAAAAACTTCCGCGACCTGCACCTGCAGCTCGACGAGATCATCAACGACGCCCGTCGGTTCTCCGACGAGCTGGCTGAACGAATGCGTGCCCTCGACGCCCTGCCTGATGGCCGCTCCGGCACAGTGACAACGACCACGCACCTGCCGACATACCCCGAGGGGGAGGTTGACACGACCGAGACCGTGACTCTCATCACGGTGCTGCTGAACACCACTGTCGACAACATCCGTGCCGTGCATGACGAGGTCGACGAGGAAGACCCGACCAGCGCCGACATCCTGCACGGCTTCATCGAGAAACTCGAGCAGTACGCCTGGATGGTGAGCGCTGAGAACCGCACACCGCGCAAGCCCACCGCCCAGGACTCCACCCGCCCGGTGGGTAACGCCTAGCGAGACGACCAGGCACCTGGTCAGTGAGCTCGAGGAAGTCGGACACGTAGGGGTCTTTTGCTAACTGCGGCGTAAGCTCCCAATCGGCAAGGGCAGCTGCCGCGTGAATTTGGTGGGTGCGGGTCCGATTCGTTCGTGGGTGCGGTTCATAATCTGGCTCATCAGCACGTTACGCGACCAAGTGTGTTCCACTCCGGCCGCGGCATACCAGTCGCGTAGCTCAGGCTGTCCACCTTGACGAGGAGGAGATGGACGTGACCGCACGGCAAATGTTCCACGGCCTGTGGAACATTTGAACATGGTGGTCACGTTTCTGCAAAAGCCCGCATGTACTGCAGGTTGCTACGCAAGAGACCAGTCATTCTTGGGAACTCAAGTCGCAGGTCCGAAGCCAACGCACCGATCACTCCACTTCCCCACCCCTGACTCTCTTGCTCGCTGAGCATCTCATGGCCAACGTGCCAGTACAACTCGATCAATTGGGCATTGACGACCCGTGTCGGCGGCCATGACAAGCTGGGCGTTTTCTAGCGAACGTCGCAACACTCGATCAAATGCGGGCTATTTCTTTGAGCCTATCGAAGTGCCGTCCGGACGGTTCCCAGCTGCGT
>NZ_JADOUX010000037.1:0-5701 GCF_015751745.1 Cryobacterium sp. CAN_C2 | reverse complement strand
CCTTTGGGGTACGTATAGATACATTACGGCCACCCAGCCCACCCGTCAAAACGCCCCCCACCCGGGCGTGTCGCCAGACCAACACCCCACACCCCGGGCCCGCCCTAAGAACGTGGGCCCACGATAGAACGTGGGCCCACTCTCCGGGCCCGGGGGCCCGGAGAACAATGGATGGTACGGGGTGTTAGTAGCGGTAGTGGTCGACCTTGTAGGGGCCCTCTACGGGAATGCCGAGGTAGCCGGCCTGCTCGGGGGTGAGGACGGTCAGTTCCACGCCGAGGGCGTCGAGATGCAGGCGCGCGACCTTCTCGTCGAGCAGCTTGGGCAGCACATACACACCGACCGGGTACTTTTCTGGAGAGACATAGAGTTCGATCTGCGCGAGCACCTGGTTGGTGAAGGAGTTACTCATCACGAACGAGGGATGACCGGTGGCGTTGCCGAGGTTCATCAGGCGCCCCTCCGAGAGTACGAGCACACTGCGCCCGCTCGGCATCCGCCATTCGTCGACCTGCGGCTTGATCTGCACCTTGACTGCGCCCGGTAACGACTCGAGTGCGGCCATGTCGATCTCGTTGTCGAAATGTCCGACGTTGGCGACGATCGCGAGGTGCTTCATGCGCAACATGTGGTCAACGCCGATGACATTGAAGTTTCCGGTGCCACTGACGAAAATGTCGACCTGTTCGACGACGGAGTCGAGGCGGGCGACCTGGAATCCATCCATCGCGGCCTGCAGAGCATTGATCGGGTCGATCTCGCTCACGATCACGCGGGCGCCCTGGCCACGCAGCGCTTCGGCGGCGCCCTTGCCGACATCGCCGTAGCCGGCGACGAAGACGACCTTGCCGCCGATCAGCACGTCAGTGGCACGGTTGAGGCCGTCGGGCAGCGAGTGGCGAATGCCGTACTTGTTGTCAAACTTGCTCTTGGTGACCGAATCGTTGACGTTGATGGCCGGAAAGAGCAGTTCCTGGCTCGCGGCCAGCTCGTAGAGGCGGTGCACTCCGGTCGTGGTTTCTTCAGTGACACCCACGAGGTCGGCAGCGACCAGGGTCCAGCGGTCGGTCGACTCCGCGAGGGACTGACGGAGGGCGGCGAGAATGACACCGTACTCGTGGCTGTCACCCGCAGCATCCGCTGGAACGGTGCCGGCCAACTCGAACTCGCGACCCTTGTGCACGAGCATCGTGGCGTCGCCGCCGTCGTCGAGGATCATGTTCGGGCCGGTCCAGGACGCGCCAGCGGCTGCCGCCTCGGTGCTCCAGTCGAAGATCTGCGTGGTGCACCACCAGTATTCCTCGAGCGTTTCGCCCTTCCAGGCGAACACCGGAACGCCGGCGGGGGCATCCGCCGTGCCGGTGGGGCCGACCGCGATCGCCGCGGCCGCGTCGTCCTGGGTGGAGAAAATGTTGCAACTGGCCCACCGCACCTGGGCGCCGAGGGCGACGAGGGTCTCGATCAGCACTGCGGTCTGCACGGTCATGTGCAGGGATCCAGCGATTCGGGCGCCGGCGAGCGGCTTCGACTCGTGGAATTCGGTGCGCAGAGCCATGAGGCCCGGCATCTCGTTTTCGGCCAGCCGTAGCTGGTGGCGCCCAGCCTCGGCGAGCGACAGATCGGCGATCTTGTAGGTGAAGGTGCGGGACACGGTGGGTGAGGCGACAGTCATGGTGCTATCTTGCCATTTCCGTCTGAACGACACCGACATTGTTTCGCTCGTTCGTGGGCGGGGCCGCCGCCAGAACGGATACGGCCGTGCTGCGCCGTACTGCCGCTGCGGCGGGCGCCATCACGATAAAGGCCACGACGCCGAGCGCCATGATCGCCCACAAGGTGCAGCGCCAGCCGCCGCGGCACAGCCGGCGCGTTCTAGTTGGCGGCGTCGGGCTCGTCGGCCACGAGGCGGTGCCGCATCAGCTGCCAGCCTTGCGGAGCGCTCGTGCGCTCCGCGTGCCGGGAGCACAGGTCAAAGCTGTGCGGTTCCTTGCGGCTGGAGAGCGGGCCGAGCACGGCGAGGGACTCCCCATAGTCAAAGGTGAGCGTGGCCACCGAGGGTTCGAGGCAGGCAACACGAGAACACGGGCGGAATGTCATTGCTCATAAGGGTACCGGCTGCCAGCCCACCGTAGGATGGCAGCATGTCCCGATCCCGTCGTTCCGCAGCGCCCGAACCGACCGTACGCGGCCGCGGGCGTGACCGGCACGGCCGCGGCATCCGCAGTTCGGCGACCGGCCCGTTTCTGCCGCCGCTGCGCACCCGCATCGATCTGTTCGACATGACGATTGCCTCGACGATCGAGTACCTGCGCGGCGTCTGGCCCGAAGAACTGGGCAAATCCGTGTTCGAGGTGGCCTCCGGACCGCGGTCGGTCGTGCCCGGCGTCGGTGTCGAACGCTGGATGGTGACGCCGAAGACGAATCGTGTGGTGTTCTATCGGCTGCCGATCCAGCGTCTGTCGCGCCTGCACGAAAACGATGAGATGCACCAGCGCATGATGATCGAGAGCTGCGTTTTTCGCGGCGTCGCTGAACTGCTCGGCAAAGATCCCTGGGATCTCGCGCCGGATCGCTTCCGCCACTTCTAGACCACCGCCACCGGCAGCTCCGCCCCCTCCCGGTCTCGTCGGCGCGAACCGCGACAACCACACGGCGCGGGGCGGGCGGGGCGGCGGGGTGGGCATCCACTCGGCTGAGGCTCGGCACTCCCGCGCTGTGACTGGGATCACGGGCACCCGAGGGGGTCCGGTGGCGCGCCCGCGTGTCTGTACGTTTGCTGTATGTAGTAACAGAACGGTAACGGATTGAGGTGATTCCAAACCTTTTCGGGGGTGGAACCGAACACCATGCAGACCCCAACACCACCTGCACCATCTACAGAAAAGGATTCACCCCATGCGTTCATTCACTCAGGTCACCGTCGGTTTCGCTGCTGCTGGAATTCTCGTTGCCGGCCTCGCGGGCTGCTCCGCGACCGGCACTACCACGACCCCGGCGCCCCCGTCGACCTCGTCCAGTTCGGCCGAGGCCACGCCGACGCCGCTCGCCTCCATCCCCAGCCTCTCCGGCGTTGACACCGCCGTGCTGCTCGACGCCGACTTCGGTGCCGCCCTCACGAGCCTCGGCCTCACCGCCGGCACCGTCGGAACGGCCACCCTCGCAGACGGCAGCCTGCACTTTCCGATCACCGGCGGCAACGTGGACTACTACGACCCGGCCGAGAGCTACCGCCCCTTCGTTCAGGGCTCCATCAAGCACGAGGGTTCCGGCTTCTCGCTGACCGCCGGCGACATCGTCGTCGAGCTGACCAACTTCACCATCGACCCGGGCACCTCGGAGCTCTTCGGTGACGTCTCGGTCAACGGCAAGTCCGCTGCGACCCAGGCCCTGCTGTTCAATCTCTACGGTGGAACCCTTGAGCCGCTCAAGATGGACGGCGACAACGCCATCCTCACCGGCACCACGGTTCACATCTCCTCCGTCGCCGCCGGCCTGCTGAACTCCACGTTCAGCACCGACGCCGTCGCTGACCAGATGCTCGTTGGTGTCGCGACCATCACCGCCGCGACCAAGTAGGTAACCGACTCTCCCTACAGAGTCTTCGCAGCACAAATCGGTCTTCGCAGCACCAATCGGACTTCGCAGCACAAATCGGGGCTCGCCACACGGCGGGCCCCGATTTGTGCGTGCCCGCACGCCTCATGGTCGCCGGCGAGAAGTTGGACGGTAGCGCTATCGGCGCCGACTCTACACGCGGCGGCCGCGAACCGCGGCACGCGGGTTTGATCGATCGCTGCGCGTGGTTCAGCTCGCAGCACGTCGTGATTTACGGAGCGCCCTGAGCTGTAAAGCGTTCCACGATCACCAACCCGTCTACTTCGCGCTGGCCGGGGTCGGCCAGCGGATGCCGGCCAGCATCCGTTTAACGGCGCCGGGGCCGGCGCGGTGCAGGGATACCGCGACGATCACAACGACTGCGATCGCGATCGACGCCTGGGTGAGCGGCACGCTCGGCACGAGTAGCCGCAGGGTGAGCGCCATCGGCACGAGCAGCCATTCCCAGCGGCCGCTGAGCGCCACGAACGGCAGCAGCAGCAGCGCATACCAGGGGTAGCGGGGGCTGAGCACGAGCAGGGTCGCGCCGATCATGACAAGTTGACCGACCCAGGGCCGGTTCTGGTCGGTTTTGACGATCACGAGCACGGCGACGACGCTCAGGATCAGGCCGGCGACGATAATAGCGGATGCCCCCGGCGCGACGAGAGACACCAGCGCGAACCGAGATCCATCCTGGTACCCCTCCTCGCTCAGGTAACCGGGGAGGTAGCCGAGCACCCCGATGCCGGTGGCCAGCACATAGGGCACGTACAGCAGTGCAAAACTCAGAACGGATGCGCTGACCATGCGCCACCCGCCCCGCTTGAGCAGCGCCGGCGCCGCCAACACCGGGATGAGCTTGGTGCCGATCGCGATTCCGAGCAGGGCACCGCCGCGCCACACCTTCTTGGTCGAGACGAGGAACACGGCCGCGACGACGAAGATGACGCCGAGCATATCCACGTGGGAGTTGGTGATCGCCTCGGTCGCCACGAGCGGGCACCAGGCCCAGAGCGCCGCGTTGCGCAGGTCGAGGCCGCGGCGGCGCATGCCGACCAGCAGCATGACCGTCGTGCCGAGGCTCATAAGCAGCCCGGCGAGCTGCAACGGCCAGTAGGTCGGCTCGGGGCCGGTGAGAAAACGCACGACGGCGAAGAAGATTTCGCTGGCCGGCGGGTAGATCGTGGGCACCGCCGTGCGGTTGAGCGCCGAGCAGAGCAGCTCGTCGGACTCGGTCTTATGGGCGCGGACGATGCGTTCGCCGACGCAGGCCTCCGTGCCGGCGGCAGTGGTCTGTGGCGCCGGGAACAGCCAGTCTGGCCTGAGGGAATCGAGGCGGTCATCCGCTGGGGTGAAAGCGTAGGGGCTGATGCCATTGTTTTGCACGATGCCATCCCAGGCGTAGCGGGCCGAGTCGGTACTCGTGTTGGGCGGGCCGACCATCGCAGCGCCGCCGATCAGGGCGGAGCCAGCGAGGACCAGCGCGACGACCGCCGTGCCGTTGATGCGGCGCAGCAGCCACCAGGCCAGGCCGAACAGCAGCCAGAGCGCACTCGTGACGAGCACGAGTTGCACCCTGTCGCGGCCCGGTTCGAACAGGTCGAGGGCCAGCACGCTGAACGCCGTGAGGGCAGCGCTGAGCACGAGGAGCCCTGAAACCAGAATGATTCGCACCAGTCCATCCTCACCCACGGGCGCTCGGCCGCGCGCTCTCCCGGCCGCGCGGCGCGAGAAACCTGCGGACCGTAAGACTCCTTGGTTGAGTGTCGAGACCAGGTGCCCGCCAGCGGATGAATTCCATCAGTCCCACCCGTCGGGTGCAGCGAGCAGCAGGAGCGAGTCGAGGCAACGACCGACGAGCGTGCCTGCAGGCAGGCACAGAGGCCGATCAATTCGTCGACCACCGCGTCGACGGGCCGCACCGTGCAACAGGCGCACCGGCTCACCGGCCCACCGGCCCACCGGCAATGCACTCATTCGACCGGCCTGAACTGTGCCGTCGCGCCGCCCTGTTCTGTTCTGTTCTGTTCTGTTCTGTTCTGTTCTGTTCTGTTCTGTTCTGTTCTGTTCTGTTCTGTTCTGTTCTGTTCTGTTCTGTTCTGTT
>NZ_JADOUX010000036.1:0-6723 GCF_015751745.1 Cryobacterium sp. CAN_C2 | reverse complement strand
CCGGTGAGGTTTCCGGAGGAATTCTTTTGGTACGTCACCGTGCGGGTGTTGTATTGATCCGCGTTCTGGGTGATCGTGTAGGCCAGCTCGCTCGGGTTGTAACTCAACACCGCGGTCCGGGCCCCGGTCGGTCCCGCCGTCGAGACCACGGAGGACGCCACCCCGGCGGTGTAGGTGATCGCGGTGGAGTTCCCATTTCGATCCGCCACCGCGGTCGCGTTACCGTTCGTGTCAAACGTGACGACCTGGCGCGAGGTCCGGTCGGTGAGCGTGTACCCGGTGCCGGTCTTGACTAGATCCTGCTTGAACCCGGCCGGCGACGTAAACGCCGTCGTCGACCCAGAGACCGGAATGAACTTCCACGTGACACCGTCACCACCCGTGTACACGATGTCCGCACCGACGAGGGACAAGCTGCCAGCGGCGGCGAGGCCGAGCGACCAGTTTGTGGCCGCCGCGACCGTGTTCGACCCGGTCTGCCAGCCCAGCGAGTTATACGTTTGGCCAATCGCGACCGTGTTGTTCACCCCTGGCAGGTTCAGACCCTGCGTCGCCACGAGCAGGTTGCCGGTAGCAACATCGACCGACGCGGCGACCCGGTCACTGATCCCAAAAGACAGCGCCGTCGCATTCGAACGCGCCCCCGTCAAGCCGGTCGCGGCCGGGCCGGTCGGCGGGGCCGCTTGCGCGGTCTGGGCGACACCGCCAACGAGGGCAGCGCAGGTGATTCCGACGATCACGGAGTGAAGCGCGAACCGCTTCCCGCGATGGGTAGGACGGGCGGCAACAAAAATCGACAAGATGGTCCCCTTTGATCGGTCGCGAAAGGCGCCATTCGACCCGAAGTGGCGCTCACGCACCGTTCACGATCCGACAGCAGGTAACAAGGCGGTTCCGGTTGACAGCCACGGTATGACGTTGAAAGCCGGGTCCGAGACAGAACGATATTCCCGTCCACGAACCGCGCCCAGACCCCATCCGGGGGTAGATGACCTGCCCGAGGGCAGAACTCGATTTACTCAACCTGCACCGGAGGGACGCTCAGATGCTTCTAGAGAAAGACATTTCATTTTGGTGCACCGGTTTACGCGGTTGTGGGGTGGCCTAACTACGCCAGGGAGATTCCGGATATCCGACATTGAGGCTCGAGGGGCCCTTCACGGCTTGCCGCACCAGGTGTAGACAAGCGGCCCCGACTCGCTGCATTGTCCGGCGTGATACTCGAGCACGCCATCACCACAACAGGCCACCCCACTGACGACCCGCTGCTCGATCACCTCTCACCACTCGGCTGGGAACACATCAACCTCACCGGCGACTACACCTGGAACAACCCCCGCCAACCCAAAGCCGGAAAACTCCGCCCCCTGCACAGGCCCGGAAACTCTTAGCGTGGTATTTATTCCGTTTCGTGAGCTGACCCCTTGTTGCTTGAACTTTGACTGTTCCAACGATTTTCACCTTTCTGCTTAATAGGCTGAGGTCTATGTCTGGGTGCACAGGCAGGAGCCGGCTCTCTGCTGCATCCTGCTGACCGAGGATGTCATGAAGAGTCGAGTTGGATTCACCTATGTCCACTCGCTTTGACGCTGGCACTGCTACAAGCGGAATATCGAAGGTTTCCGCGGTGACACCCGGTCGGTACCGATCCGAGACTTGGTTTGGCCCCCAGGTGTATCCGCTTGGCGAGCCATCGTTGACGTAGCGCTCCAGATACAATAACGATTGCGAATGGCCGTTTAGTCCTCCACCGGTCGCCTGAGCGTTAGCGCTCGCGTACAGGTCATCGAGTTGCATGATTCGAGTTAGATGGCAAGTTCGAAGACATCGAACTGATTCGGTCGTAAGCTCAGCGACCGTCCGTCCCATTCCATTGAGGCCTGCATGGCCCCCACCGCTTGCCGCTGGGTGGGCCATGCGAGATGAGCTAATGCTTCATCGGGCGTCGCCCACATGAATGAATTGTGAAGTTCACCGTCCAGCTTGATATCGGTTTTTTCGACGAACGCGAGAGCATTAGGGACCAACATGACGGTGTCGTAGAACTCATCGAAGAATGTAGCGACATTGCTCATTTTGAATAGTCGCGAAGGATGAAGCCCCGACTTTTTCTTCAATTGGCGAAGGAACCCATCGACAACTCGTTCACCCTTAGCAAGTTTCCCCGATACCGTCTGCCACTGACCGGGCATCGGAACTTCTGCGTTGCGCTTGAATAGCAAAATCTCCAGCCCGCGTTCCGAATCCCACGTAAATGGGTGGACGTCAACGTACAGGACGCCTACTGGGCGAATGCGATCCGCGAAATCATCGATTCTCATTGCTATTCCTTCCGCTGAGGTTTGTGCTCTTTGTCAGCCTTGACAACGCGAATCTAGCTGGACGAACACGGCATCCTTTAGGTAATCCTCGTATTTTAGTCCTTGTGGGGAGCGGCTCGACGACGGTCGTTACATCGAATACATGCACCTGTCGGCTTTCTCTCTCACTTCCGGCGCATCCGTTACTTTCGGCAGACGAATCGCGACGTCAGGAGCATGCGCCAACGGGAGCGAGAACTGCCATGCCCCGCACCTCCACGTGCACTTGATGATCGGCGCGCAACGGGGCAACCTGTTCAACTGATATGTAGTGGGTTTTGTCAAGTGGGCATTTTTGAGCGGCGCCCGTGATGATTGTTGTTCGGATTCTGTGACGGGGCGGGAGTGCTCTTTTCCCGCCCCGTCACAGAATCCGAGAGACTGAAATCTCGGGTGCTGCGGAGAGGGGCTGTTCGCCGAGGCCGGGGGTGTCGAGCGTGTCTTATCGACGCACGGTCAGACTGATATACGCGGGTTGGTTACCGCAGGGCGAAGTGTTCGGCTGGAGAGGTGCCGCTGGTCTAGAAATCGGGCGTCGCACGATTGCGCGTGCTGCTCATAGTTGGATAGCGGGTCACTCCACGTGTTGTCGGCACTCCGGCCGGGCGAACAGCGGTCTGGGGGTTATTTGTCCATGGTGGCCACGGACCAGCACCAGCCAGCCAATTCACGGGCAATGGCAACGTTGGCGATCACGGGACGCTTCTTCCGCACGTCGAAGCGGATCCATTGCTTGTGGAGGCGTTCATTGCCGGCTTGCCCGCGGAGTCGGACGTCCTCGGGGGCCTTCTCCCACCGTTCCTGCAACACGGACCGGGCGGTCGGCCGGTAATCGCGGCGGTGGTGCCACGCGGCTTCGACCAACAGGCGTCTGGCATGCGAGTTCCCAGTCTTGGTGATCCCACCGAGCTGGCGCGTCTGGCCGGACGAGTATTCCGATGGGACCAAGCCGAGGAACGACCCGATCGTTTGGCCGGTGAATCGGTGCCAGTCCGTGATCTCCACTGCCAGGGCGAACCCGGTCAACGGGGCGATTCCTCGCAGGCAGCCCAGCCGGTTCACCATCGGCGTGAATTGAGAATCTGCGGCCATAAGCTCGATGGCTCTGTCCAACCGGTCACGGCGAGCCACCGTCTGAACCACCGCCTCATACGACGCGTCGAACGCCATCTCAAACGCGAGGTCCCCCGTTCGGTGGGACCGTAACCATCGGTCGTGTTTGCCCGTCCAAGCGGCACCGTCGGAATACACGAAACCGTGCCGCAGCAACAGCTTCGACATCCGATGCCGGGCACTCATCAGATCCTGCCGGGTATCTTCTCGGGATCGCACCAAGTCCCGTGCGGCTTCTTCCTCGACCGTGGGGATATGCACGACGGTGATGTCGCCCACATGCAGCAGCCGAGCCAACTGGAACGCGTCCCGAGCATCCGTTTTGACCCGGTCACCTGTGGGGCGTTGCAATTTCGACGGCGCCGCGACCAGGCAGTCAATCCCCGCACCGACGAACAAACGAGCCAATCCGAAACCCGTCGGACCGGCCTCATACGCGACCGTCTGCGGACCCGGCAACGATTTTGGCGAGTAGGGCTTGCTGGTAGCGCCAGTCCGGCGACTTGGTAGCACGATTCCGGGTACACGGTAGCGCTGGCGGGTCTTGAACTGCTCTGCTTTGAGAGGGCCACGCATCAGGCGTGGTCCTTTTCAGTAAGGGGCGGGGCATGGCGGACTATCGAAAAATCATGGGGTTGTTGCTGGAGGGGCGGAGTTACCGCGAGGTCGTGGAGATCGTGGGGTGCTCCCACCGCGACGTGGCCCGGGTCCGGCAAGAGGTCCAGCAGCGCGGTCTCACCTCGGCGGTCGCGGTCAGCGACGTCGAGCTGGCCGAGTGGTTCCCCGACGGGCGCCGAAACGTGTCGGAGGAGTATGACCAGCCCGACTTATCGCGGGTGCTGGCATCGATGAAATCGAACCGACACTTCACGTTGCTGTTGGCGTGGCGTCGCTACGTCGACACGAAAGACGCGGGGAAGAAGTATGGGTATTCGCAGTTCTGCGCCCTGTTCACCGACTATCTCCGCACCCATGACCTGGTTGCGGTGCTGCGCCATGAGCCGGGTCGGGCGATGCTGGTGGACTGGGCCGGCGACACGATGGACGTCGTCGACACCATCACCGGCGAGGTGATCCGAGCGATTTTGTTCGTGGCGGTGTTGCCGTTTTCGGGGCTGATTTTCTGCCGCGCTTACGCGGATATGAAGTCTCCGGCGTGGCTTAACGCGCACGTTCAGGCGTTCGCGTTCTTCGATGGTGTGACGCAGATCGTCGTGCCGGACAACCCGACGACATCCACCCACCAAACCCACAAGGGTGATGCGGAGCGGACCGTCAACGCCAGATATCAGCAGCTCGCTGATCACTACCGATGCGCAATTGTCCCGGCCAGAGTGAAAAAGCCCCGCGACAAAGCTGCAGCCGAGAATGCGGTGAACGTGGTCAACAAACGCGTCATCGGCTACCTCGAGGACGACGTCTTCACGACGCTGGGCGAGTTGAATGCTGCGATCGAGGAACGGGTGCGGGAGATCAACTATGACATCCGCCGCGCCGACGACACCACCCGGTGGGAGCGGTTCGACGCCGAGGAGCGGGAGCTGCTGAGCCCTCTGCCTGATGCTGGGTTCGAGGACGTCGAGTGGAAGGAGCTGAAAGCGGCGCGGAACTACCACGTCACCGCGGACACCCAACGGTATTCGGTGCCGTTCGCTCTGGCGGGCAAGCTGCTGCGGGTTCGGCTGACGTCGTCACGGGTGACGGTCTTCGACGGGCACGAGAGCATCTGCGAACACCCGCGACTGACGGGCCGCAAAGGCCAATACTCGACCCTGCCAGACCATGTCCCGCCGCAGCACCGCGATATCGACGGGCTGTGGTCGAGACGGTGGTTCACCGACCGGGCGCGCAGCGTCGGGCCGGCCACCGTCACCGTGATCGAGCAGATCCTGGACAGCCAGGTGATCGAGGCGCAGGGCTACCTGTCCTGCCAGAACATCCTCGACGGGCTCGGCAAGAACAACCGGGAACGGCTGGAGGCGGCCTGTCAGGAGCTCGTGAACCGCAGCGCCCATCCGACCTATTCGACGCTGAAACGGTTGATGGCGGCCATCGACAGCGACACGAAAAAGCCGCGACCGAAGGTCCCGGCCGCCTCCACACGCAAACACGTCAGCACGGTCGTGTTCCGCGACACCATGCCCGATGTTTATGTCCGTGACGCCTCGCACTATGCCCGCGACGAGGAGGTCAAGTGATGTTCACCAGCGTTGATTACGACAAGTTCCGGGCCCTGCGCGTGACCCATGTCGCGACTCGGCTGGAGGAACTCATCCAGGACGAAGCCAACGACACCCTCACGGGGTCTGAGTAGTAATGGAACGAAAACGTCCGCTAAGGGCTCGGTCGTTCAGTCTTGGCTGTTCGGATCGCGCAGCGGGCGGAGTTGATTGGGCGGTAGCTCGGGCATGCTGAATTGGTATCGGCCGAGGAAGTTGATGTGTTCGTGGCCGAGGGGCGAGAGGCGTTTCACGTCGTCGTCGGCTACCTGTAGCCCTTCCCGGCGCAGTTCGCCCAGGGCTGCGTCCATATAGCGGGTGTTCCACAGCACGATTGCGTTGACGACGAGTCCGAGGGCACCGAGTTGATCTTCTTGACCCTCACGGACGCATCGCACAACGCACCAGCACACCACCCGGCGGCCCCGCCAGCCCCTACGGCGTCCTCGACAGCGTCGGAGTGCGCATCCAACGGACCATTGCCCTGCCCGGCGGCGCCAGCGTCCAAGTGAACGCAGCCGGCTCACAAGCCTGGTTCTACCCCAACCTGCACGGCGACAACATCATGACCGGCAACGGCACCGGAACCCTCAACAGCTACGACCCCTTCGGCCAACCCATCGACCCCGTCACCGGAAACATCGGTACCCTCACCGCCGACGACACTACCCCCGATAACCTCCCCGGATCCGCCGACTACGGCTGGCTCGGCCAACACGACCGACTCTACGAGCACCAAGGCTCCATCGCCACCACCGAAATGGGCGCCAGACAATACATCGCAGCCCTCGGACGCTTCCTCGAAGTCGACCCCGTCGAAGGCGGCGTCGAGAACGATTACGTATACCCGAACGACCCCATCAATCGGCATGACCTCGACGGGAACTTTGATTGGGGTCTCGCACTCGACATCGGGCTGATGATTTTACCGTTCGTTCCAGGTCTGGGCGTCGTAGCTGTTGCTGCAATGTCGATTCGCGTCATCGTAATTGCCGTCAGGGTTTATAGAGCCGCCATGATCGTCGAAAAGG
>NZ_JADOUX010000035.1:0-11192 GCF_015751745.1 Cryobacterium sp. CAN_C2 | reverse complement strand
CGAGGTCAGCGCCCCGGCTGTCTCGGACTACCCCTATGGCGCCGCGGCGCTCGCGCAGCGCGACCGCCGACTGCCCGGCGGCCGCTGAACCCCGGTCGTTACTTTATGCGGATCCCCGCCACCGGAAGGCCCCTCAATCGCTGACTCCCGCCCAGATTCACGACCTGCCAAGGGCGAACTGCACCTGCACATAGAAGGGACTCTCGAGCCGGAAATGATCTTGCAGCTGACCGAGCGCAATGGCATCCGCTTGCCATCAGCCGAATTTGATGAGCTGTACGGGCAGATGAGAGTTGACAACTAGAGGAGCGTCAAATTCCGGAGTGCAACGTGCATAACGCGCAAGACGAGACGGGAGGATGTCGATAATGTCAGAGTCACAGCGAGTATTTGATTAACGATCAGTGACGACCTCGACGGGCGCTATCTGGCTTGTGATGGGCGGCGCTCTCACGCTCCTCTGCGGCGCGCTGCTCTTCGCTATGCAGTGGCTCAGCCTAGCCGGGGTCGCGACCCTGACCCTGCTGATCGTGATTGTCTTTCTCATCTGTGCGGTGATCGTCACGGCGATAGAGTGGGGCGCGGTCAGCCCGTCGTAATTTTGTCGACTTTACGATTCCGGTTTGATGCCGCAGGAGTTTTTCCGCGTCGTCACCAGAGGCTTAGAACTCTCCTTGGATGCGGATTTGTCATGTTAATAGGCGAGTTGTCGGGACAGCAAGCCGATAGATAGCAGTTTGTCGGGTCACGTCCCGCTGGACGGATGAAATCGCCGAGATGCGCCGGTATGGGGTCCGCGACACGCCCCCTAGCGGTGCTTTCGATTGGGTGCCGTCGGGGAGGTCCGGCTAGTGCGCAGACGATTACTGGGAGATTCCACGGTCCGGCCCGTACGGTAACGAGGCAACGCTCCAACTTGAACTCCGCCGCCCATAGGCTGGGTGGATGGAGAGCGGTCAATCGCCGGGTACCGGTCACGCACGCTTAAGTGACGTCGCTGCGACCGCTGGGGTGTCGCCCACCACAGTGTCGCACGCGCTCAGCGGTGCCCGCATGGTAAACGCCGCGACGCGGGAGCGGATCCTGTCGGCCGCACGCGAGCTCGAGTACATGCCCGACCGTGTCGCGAGTGGGCTGCGCCGTCGCCGTCGCCGCCGCTCTGGCGTGGTCGCCCTTATCGGAGACAATATTGCGGCGACTCCGTTCGCCGGACTTATCATCGAGGGCGCGCGCCGAGCGGGGCTCGAGCACGATGTGCTTTTGCTTGTGGACAGACCGTGGGGATCAAGAATTTATCGCAATATCAGATGAACATATCTTTCTCTCCTTTGCGGGGAGCGTCGAGCGGGTTTACCGTTGGTCATCGAGGGATTTATTGCTCCTTCGGCTCCGGGACCGGATGAATGCTGGCTTCTATTGCCAAGCCCGCTGGTCTTGATGCTTCGATGAGGCGCGCCGGAATTTTCCGGAGCACAAACCGAGAAGATGAGGAGAACGTAATGAAAGCTGTTGTATATCGGGGACCGAATGAGGTCAGCGTTGAAAACGTACCGGACGCAAAAATCGAACGCCCCACTGATGTGCTGGTGAAAATAACGTCGACGAATATCTGCGGGTCGGATCTGCACATGTACGAAGGGCGAACCGATTTTGAGATCGGTCGCACCTTTGGGCACGAAAACATGGGAGAGGTTATCGAAATCGGCAATGGCGTCGACAGGGTAAAAGTCGGGGACCGGGTCGTTTTGCCCTTCAACATCTCCTGCGGCTTTTGTAAGAACTGCGAGCGTGGCTTTACCAACTACTGTCTGACTACCCAGCCAAATCCAGTTGCGGCCGGGGCCGCCTACGGCTTCGCCGGGATGGGTCCCTACCCCGGGGGGCAGGCTGAGATGTTGAGGGTCCCGTACGGCGACCACAACTGTTTGCGTCTCGGCGAGGATGCTGAGGAGAAAGAGAACGATTACGTGATGCTGTCGGATATTTTTCCTACCGGTTACCATGCGACGGAAATGGCGGGGGTTATCCCGGGGGACTCTGTCGTGATTTACGGCGCTGGACCGGTCGGGCTGATGGCTGCGCTGTCCGCCACAATCAAGGGAGCCTCCAAGGTTATGGTCGTTGACAGTCACCCGGATCGCCTTCGGCTAGCGGCGGAGATTGGTGCGATCCCGATCGATTACTCGAAAACGGATCCGGTGCAATTCGTCCTAGATGAGACGAAGGGTGTTGGTGCTGATCGGGGTTGCGAGTGTGTGGGCTACCAGGCTCATGACCCCCAGGGTGTCGAGGATCCGGCGATGACACTGAATAATCTGATCAGGTCGGTGAGGTTCACCGGCGGCATTGGCACTGTTGGGGTGTTTTTACCGGCCGACCCCGGTGGGCAGGACGAGGATGCGCGGCAGGGGAAGATCCCGATCCAGTACGGTTTGCAGTGGTTGAAGGGCCAGAGCATGGGAAGCGGGCAGTGCCCTGTGAAGAAGTACAACCGCCAGCTGCGCGATCTGATCGCTGTCGGGAAAGCAAAGCCGTCGTGGATCGTCTCGCATGAGATCTCGCTCGATGGGGCAGCGGATGCTTACCGCCACTTCGGTGACCGGAATGAGGGATGGACCAAGGTGATCATCAAGCCACAGCTGCAAAACGCCTGAACTCGGTGAAGTTGGGCGGGACTTGGCGCTGAGCCCTGAGTCCCGCCCGGGTGCGCTGCCGGAATTTGTTGAGGCGAATGAGGCCAGCGTGAGCTTAGGTTGCCACTTGCTGCTCGGTCCTGTCGGCCAGAGTGCGATTCCGCACTGTCTTCGGGATGGTGAGGGTCCGGGGGTCATGACCTGTCGTGCTGCGTTCCGGTCCCGGGCGTTGGTCAAGATCGCGGACCGGTGTCGGGCTTTGGCTTTGGCTTTGGCTTTGGCGAGGCTAGAGTGAACGTCGGCGAGCGTGTTCAGTCCGATTCTGGTGTGGCGAGATTACGCTGATTTCTGTTTTCAGCGAACCCTTATTTTAAGAGAGCCCACTGTCCGAGATCTCCGCAGCAGGTCAGTGCGAAATGCTTTGCCACGCTCGTGCACGCGCAAGCTTGTGCCAATTGTTGCTAAAGCAGCCGTTCTGCGTGTCACGTAACCAAGGTGTCGCATACCTCATCGGCGGTTTCAAGCGGTGGAATCAACAGGGGTTATTTTCGTCTTCGAGGTTAGCTTGCTGAGCAGGTCGGCCGGTCGATCACACGGATTTGCGGCCGCGGCCGGACATGGTGCGCACCAGCCACCCAATAATCGCGATGACCAAGAGGATGGCGCCAATCCAAAGCAGGAACTGGAAAGCCTGAACAAAACCACCGACAAGAAGAAGGACAACCGCGATGATGGCGACGATGACAAAAAGATTCATATGATTCTCCCTTGGTATGGCAAAAAACAGTGACGCTACCGGGTTCTTGGGCAACAAGTGCTTCGCCTCTGAGTCAGCCAGAGAACTGTGCCGATGTCAAACCTCATGGGGTGCACTCTCCGCGACTAGGCATCAGTGGCAAGCGTTGGGGGCTGTTCGAGTCGGGAGCGCAGGGCTGCGAGGATGCGGGCGATGTCCATGGCGATGGCGGTCGCGGCGCCCATCGATGTCGCTGGCGCCGGGTCCCGCCGTTCGTCCAGTTCTGTCATGAGGGATGTAAGTGCGTCCGCCGCGGCGGAATACGCCGTCAGGTCTGTCTTTCCCGAATCCCAGTCGCGGAGCACCGTCGCCACCGCGTCAAGGGCCAGGCTCAGCGACGGGCGTAACTCTGGTTTCAGCTCGACATCGATCGGGGTGCCCCACACCGCCCCGGTAAGGACATATGTGAGATCTCGCACGTGGAAGGTGACGGTTTCGAGGGCAGCTAGGTCGTCGTAGTCAGCGCTCAGGTTTCGGCGGTGGATTCGAGCCCGCGGATTGGCTTTGCGGCTTTCGTCGGCATAGTGCAGCGCGGCCCGCACGTCGCGGGAGACGCTGACGACGGTGTCAGCGCGGGATGCCTAGCTGTCGCGCTCCGGCGGCCATTTCAAGGCCAAGGCTTCGGCGACCTCGGACAGGTGATCTGCCAGCACCGAGCGATAGTTCGAGAGCTGCCGGCCGACGGCGTCGAGGCTGAGCGCGGGAAAGATTAACTGAGTATTTGAGGCTTTGAGCACCATGTTGATCAGGAGCCCGATCACAATGCCGAAGCTGATTTGCGAGAGGTATCCGATGGAATACGCGTCGGCGTCAGGGCCGCCCACGATGAGCACGAACAAGACCGTGACCGGGATGTATTCACGGTTATTGCCGAACCACCCGGTGGCAGCGATCAGCGAACCGACGCCGACGGCGAGCGAAATAGTCACTACGTTCGGTGCGCTGACAACGAGCACTGCCGCTGCGAGCAGAATCCAGACTGCAAGGCTGCCGAGGGTTTGCAGGGCATGCCTCATCGAGCCCATGAGCGTGGGGTACATGCTCACGAGGGCGCCGAGCGGCGCGTAGTAGGGGTAGTCGTCGGCGACCCCGGGCACGTACGGCGCGACGGACCAGGCAATGCCGACGGCGACGGCGGCTTTGGCCGCCTGCAACATGCGTGTGTCAATGGCCAATCCGAACTGCCCGTGGGCGGCGTGGGCGGCTTGGGCAGGGCGTATTCCAGCCAACGTCGCAACACCGAACGTTTAGGAATAGCGATGAAAGACAATTCAAGAACCCGGAAAAAAGGCACCGGCGCGCTGCCGATGGCCGAGACACGTGTTGAATATGCTCGGCTCATGAGGCAAGGAATCAGTAACGCCGAGGCGTGTCGCACACTGAAAATTAATCGGCGAACGGGGATGCGCTGGCGCCACGGCCGGACCGTGAAAAAAGCGCACGGCCGCGAGACGACCTACGCCCCAATCTCCCGGATCGCCCCCACCGTAATCTCGCCGCGGTACCCGTCCGAGGACGAGCGGGTGCACATCGCCGACGCGCTGCACGCCGGCACGTCCCTGCGCCAGATCGCAGCAGCGCTGGGGCGAAGCCCATCCACCATCAGCCGTGAAGTGCGCCGCAATCAAGCCTCGCGCGCCAAGTGATACGTTCCCCGAGCTGCTCAAACGTTTGCCGACGCGGCACGTAAACGCCCTCGACAAAGCAAGATCGCCACGAGTACGCCATTGCGCGACGCGATCCAGAAGATGCTGAAGGAACAGTGGAGCCCGCGACAGATCAGCTACCAATTGAGCGTCGACTTCCCCGGCAGCCGGCCATGAACGTCGTCCACGAGAGCATCTACCAGGCCCTGTACTCGCCGCAGAACCACGGGCTAACCCGGGAAATGACGCGTCACCTGCGCACCGGGCGACGTGGACGCCTACCCCGCCGCAGCACCACCGCGAGGCGTTCACGCTTCTCGGGGCCGCTCCTGAGTGAACGACCCGCCGAAGTCGACGACCGCATCATCCACGGTCATTGGGAAGGGGACCTAGTCTGCGGGGCGTTCAACCGCTCGGCCATTGCCACGCTCGTGGAACGCACCAGCGGCTTCCTCATGCTCGTGCACCTCAACGGCAAGCACGACGCAGCAACCGTCCGCGAACGGGTCGGCACGGCGATGTCCGCCCTACCAGCGCACCTCAGGAAAACGCTGACCTGGGATCAAGGATCGGAGATGGCCGAGTACCGGCAGTTCCAGGAAGAAACGACGATCCCCGTCTACTTCTGCGACGCACATTCACCGTGGCAACGAGGCTCCAATGAGAACACCAACGGACTCATTCGCCAGTACTTCCCCAAGGGCACCAACCTGAACCTCCACAGCCCCGAACGCTTGGCTGAGGTCGCCGCCAAGATCAACGCTCGCCCCCGCGAATCGCGCAACTGGGAGCCATCGCAAACGCACTTCGATAGGCTCAAAGAACTAGCCCACATTTGATCGTGTGTTGCGACGATGGCTAGAAAACGCCCAGTTTGGCATGGCCGCTAACAGCCCACATCGACGGGTAATCCTTCAACCAATCAACCGTCATCCAAACCGCTCGATCGCGAACCTCTGTTGGGTGTTTCTTGGGCAAATTCGAATCCTTTCATCAGAAAGAAGACGGCAGGAAATCAGGGACGGTTCACCCTGCTGCAGCTTCAGGACCTTCAAATCGAGGTCCCGGCCGTAGTCTCGTGAACGTCCACGGCCTCGTGCTGTTGCTCTGGGTGCTGCGCTCAGCAGAGCGTCTCTACGAGGCGGCGCCGATAAACGCGCTCGCTTCCGCGTCGATCAGCTCCGGATAGAGAGGTTTGGTTGCGGGCCGGATCCGATCGGTAACATTGGCCAGTTTCCGTTGCGCAAGAAGCTCGAGGAGGGCAGACTGGCGTGGAGCCGTCGTGGTTTGTGTCCTTCTGGTGAGTTACTTTGAACGGTTCTCACTGACCATCCCACGATGGCTCACCACGTCGGCGATCCGACGCCCGGGAACGAGAGCACTACCTGCGACGTGACCGCAACTCACGACTGATCGTCGGCGCGGCACGACCCATACCCCGCGCAGCCGAACGGACACTGGCTCCACCCAACCTCAGATCCGCGTTGCGCAGAGGTTTCTTCTGGCCTAGATAGTGTTCTGAGGACACAATTGTTGGAACGGTTATTCGTCGGGTATCGGCTTTAATCCACTGGTATTCCTGTTTGCGAGCCACTCCTGTAGATTCTCACGCGCGGCCGCGGCCGCCATGCCCTTGCGAACCCGACCCCAGAACATGTTCTTGCTCTCCTTCATGACCAGATTCGACGCCATCAACAGCACCGTGGCCCGGTCGATCGGCGGGTATGCTCGCTGCAGTGGGCAACACGGCTACCGTGTCGTGTTGGCGTCCGTGAGCCAGTTGAGCAGGAGGTTGCTGGCGCGATTGTGGCTCGCGAGCACTTCGTGCTGTCGCTCGTGCCACAGGCGTGGGTCGCTGCCCGGTGCGGTGCGGTCGATGATGAACTTCGTTACCGGACATGTGTCCAGGTCGAAGGGGTGCGGGGATTCCCAGCGGGTGAACTGCCAGTGGTAGGCAAGCGCGCCCAGGTTAGTGTGAAGTTGCCCGGCCCGCTCGGGAAGGTGGAATTCCTCTGGCAGGCGAAACGTGTGCGCCCACGTGGGTAGCTCGGCGGCGGGCATCGGGCGGGCGAAGTAATAGCCCTGGCCGAGTGAGGCGCCGAGAACGGATGCCGCCTCGACGAGGCCGGCATCCTCTAGGCCCTCCACCACTACAGCTGCACGCATGTCGCGCCCCATCTGGGCCAGCGTAGCGATAAGGCTCAGCGTCTCGATCGGTTTCATTGCAACGTCCGCGAGCAGTCCCCGATCAACTTTGATTGTGTCAAACGGCAGCTGGGCGATCCGTTGGAGACTGCTGTAGCCAGAGCCGAGGTCGTCGAGGGCGAGGCCGACGCCGAGCTCAATGAGCGCATCGAACACCAAGAGCGGCGCGGCTTCGTCGAGCTCCTGTGTCTCGAGAAGCTCGAGGCAGAGCCGGTGCGGGGCCACGCCAGAGTGGCTAAGAGCCTCCGTAACCCATCGGATGAAGTCCAGATGCTGCAGGGTCGACGGGGCGAGGTTGACCGAGACGTCGACGGCCAGTCCCTCCGCGTCCCACCGGGCGATCCATCCGAGCGCATCTTTTAGGCCGGTGCGGAAAAGCTCGTCCAGGTCTTCGTCGTTGAGTCCTGCCAGGAAGCGCTCCGGCGGGACGATCGTGCCGTCGGGCAGTATCAGCCGGGCCAGCGCTTCGACCCGGCGCACGGCACCGTTACGCAGATCGATGATCGGTTGCATATACATCGACAGTTCGCCGGCGAACAACTGGTCTTGGTTTGAGCGGGCTCGCTCACTGTGTCTCCCAGCTGGCACACGCGGGATGGTGGCTGTGGCGGCTTGTGGTGCATCGGCGGACTCGGGGCCGATGTCAGACACGAGTCGCCACCACGATTCGGCGTTGTCGCTAGTCGCCTTCACCAACTGGAGTGCGCGGTCTGCCAGTTGACGGGTACCCGCTTCCGATCCCGAAGCCGGCAGCCGGGCGATACCCATTGTGATCCAGAGAAACACTGACTCACCATCAACTACGAAGGGTGTCTCGACGGCCTCGTGTATGTCGGCGAGCCTTCCCGCGAACTCTGGTGATGCGTCGTCCCCCAGGTTATCGAGCACCACGGCGAAGGTTTTACCGCCAAGGAAGGCGAGGTAATCGCCATCCCCCAACAGGTCAGAAAGGCGGCGGGAAAACTCCGCGAGTACTGTATCGGCTGCAGAATACCCAAATGTGCTCGCGACCCTCCGGAGGTCGTTGAAGTCAATAAGCCCGAGCCCGGCCTGCCGGGTGCTCGCGGCGTTCGCGTTGCTCGCGGCCGCCTCCGATCGGCGCCGTAGATGGGTCTCGAACTCGAACCGGTTCGGAATTCCGGTCACGGCATCGTGGGTGGCTTGGTATCTGAGCTGCTCCTGCTGGCCAACCCTTGTACTCGCGTCTTGCTGCACGCTGACGAAGTGCGTAATTATCTCGTCAGGGCCCCGGAGGGGCACGATGGTCAGCCTGTTCCAAAACGGCGAGCCGTCCTTGCGATAGTTGAGGATGTCACCGTCGTAGGCCTCTCCCGCAGCGATGGCCCGCCGGATCGCATCCTTGTCTTCGGGCCGGGACCCTGGCCCCTGCAGGAGCCGGCAGTTGGTGCCGAGGACTTCCGCTTCGGAGTACCCCGTGATCGCAGTGAAGGCGGCGCTCGCGTGCAAGATGTTCTGCTGGGCGTCGGTGATGAGTGAGACGCGGGAGGTCGCCGCGAAAGCACGGGCCAGCAAGGCTGCACTTGCCCCCTCGGTCGGCTGACTCTCTACCCACCCCGAAAAGGTGGCCTCCACGATCCGATTCATCCCCGCCCCCAAGAAAAACCGCTGCCCGTATGCGTCACAAGGTGGTTAGCAACCGCGACCGAAGCGGACAACGCGCGAGGCCCGCCTATGAGCACTATCGGCTGCCAGTGTCCGTATGTTAGCGGCCACGACAAACATCGACTTGAATACCGAGGTTATTGGTGACGTTGATCGCTGTATCCGCAATGATTCCAGCACCCACCATGGCGACCTGCCCGTTGCGAACGTCGCTTTGGATTTTCGTGACCGCCATCGCGCTAGCGTGAGCGCTAGCTTGGACATCCCGCTCTTCTTGCATCGCGCGTTCAATTGCCGCGCGCCGGGCGCGATAGGCACTGGTGCCCGGCACGTGGGCTAGAGCAGATTCTTCACCGTACGAAGAAGCACCGTGGTAAACCTGAATCCACCGGTCGACCGCTGGTGGAATTGTGATTTCGGTTTGATTGGGTTTCGGGCGTGGTTGAGGGTTGGGCCTTGATGCCGTGAGTGTTCCACTGGGGTTCCTGGTTGCGCCGTTTGGGGCTGGGTGGTTAGGTGGCGGCGCGGCCGGGTGGGCTGCAGGCGCTGGTGAAAAGCTTGGTCCAGCCTTCTTCCCAGGGCCAGTGTTCGGGCAAGTGCAAGGTGATGCGGCGGGCGGATGTGGAGACTCGCGCGGCGACGTTTACGAGTTTGCGTCGGATGGTCGCGGTGACGGCTTTGCCGAGGGTGGGGCTGGCGAGTGTTCCGGCGGCGCGGGTGAGGTTGAACGCGATGCAGGCCAGCACCAACCAGGCCGCGTTGGCCGTGAAAACGCCGGACGGGAAGTGCGCCAGCGCCGACGCTTTCATATCTGCGTTGAGGTTTTCTATGACGGCATGTTGGCGGTGGGTTTTGTCGGCGTCGACGGTGTTCAGGGTGCTGGTGGTGAAGAACGCGTGGAAGCGGAACAGGTCAAAGAGAGCGCCTTGGCCGGCGGCAACGGATTTGTTCAGCTCCGGGATGCGCCGCACGACGAGGCGCCCAGCGACTTGTTCGCTTTTCTTCTTTGAGCCGAAGGCGGTGAAGGCAATCTCGGCGACTTCCGCGTCGGAGATCCACTGCCCGGTCGTGTCGTCGAATATTGGGGATAATCGTGCCCGGGATAGGCTAGCCCAATGAGCAGCGGTATCGCTTGGCTGGTGGGCACTTGGACAGCATTCGCTGTCCTCATAGCGACAACCTTTGCTCTGCTGGTTCTGTACCGGAACAAGAGCCGGCTCGCCGAGACGCAGCTCGCGCTCATCGCTCAGCCACGCATCAACGCCGCGCTTGGAATTTTCGCGATTCTCGTCGCCCTTGTGCTTCTCGTCGTTGGGATTGTTTTTCTCGGAACGGGCGAGCCGGCGGGTCGGGGATTTCTAGCACTCGTTTTAGCCGGTTTGCTCGTGGTCGCGTTCTTTACTTGGATCGCGTGGCGGCCGTTCCCTAAAGAGCGGGCCGATCCGAACGCCTGACGCCTAGCTTGTTCAGAGACTCAGATGCGAACGCCGCGATATTGTTCTCCAGTCTCGAGATCCCGCTGCGTACGTTCGCTCAGTCGATCTGGCGTTCCTGACGCCACAACTGTCTCTCAACCCATAAGTTACGAGACCGCAGCTCGAGCCGGTAGGGCCAGATAGCGCTGCGAAAACGCGGCCATTTATCGTCGCGATTCACGCATGCTGGGCACAGCCGGTGTGACGCAGGGTCGGCTGCTGGTCCTGTCAAAGGAACCCTTAGTGAGATGGCGCCCCAAGGTTTTGGGCGGCAGTCTGCACCTCGAGAATTGCGAGAGTCTTTTCGCTCGCATCACGAATTCGACGAAGGGTGCCGACGATGCTGATGCTCGCGAACACGACTACGAGGATGAGGATAACGAGCAGCCAGATGGGATCCATGTCTTCATCCTTTCAGGAGCGCCCGCCTGCGCCGGCAAGTGGAACGGTCAACGCAATCGGCAGCAGACCCAATGGGAGTGTTGCGACGACCGGTTGAATTCGCCCATGGGTTACGAGACGGCTCGGTATTGGAAGGGTTGTCAACCGTTGAAATCAGTTACCAGGGAGAAACTGGAACTCTGGCCCTGTCTCGGGTCGGTGTCAACAACTTTCGACCAACTCAATTGATCCCGTGCCAATCGCGCGACTTGGCGTGTCCCCAAGTGGATCCTGGAAAGCTGCGACCTATCGCCAGAGCGCGTCATCACTTGGCAGGCCGGAATTTGTCAAGCCGGATGAGGCCAGTGGGAGTGAGGCGGCTAGTTTGGCCTCGGTGCTGTCGGTGGGTTTGTTGATCCAGGCGGTCGCCGGA
>NZ_JADOUX010000034.1:0-11838 GCF_015751745.1 Cryobacterium sp. CAN_C2 | reverse complement strand
CCTTTTCGACGATCATGGCGGCTCTATAAACCCTGACGGCAATTACGATGACGCGAATCGACATTGCAGCAACAGCTACGACGCCCAGACCTGGATGGTGGGCCCATCCGCTGCAATGGCGGGCCCATCCGCCGTTCCGATTACATTTCCCGCCGCCGAGACGAGGACGGCATCGCCCGAGCTGCTGGCAGTTGCCATTGGCGCGACCGCAGACGAAAGCGGCAGCACAACTGCCGCCAGGATCAATCCAAGCCGCACGAGCAACGAACGGTGATTACCCTTGTTTTTGAACATGATCCACCCTTGTCTTTGTGTAGCTGGTTGAATGTTGCGGTTCTTGGTTTCACTTTGTGAAAAATGAGCGCAGCTTATGTTTTTTGAATCCAGCTCGTCAGAACGATTGCGTTGGGATCCACGGGTGAGAGGGTTGACGCCATCTTTGGCGTGATAATTCGCACTAGCGCGTACGACGTGAATTGGCCAGCCGGGTGCATGAACTTCCCGGAGGAGAGGAGACCATCCGCGAAATCATATTCTTCAAAAAAGCCATCAATGAGTCTGAGATCGTGCGGTGTCCAATCGACTTCCACAACAGCGAGGGCATCACGCAGAATTGGACGCAGCGCTTGCTCGACTGGCCCGGAATCTTTTACGCAGGCTATGCCAAACCATCCATCTGCCATCTTGTGTGCGCAATAGAAGAGCAACGTCTCGTCGTTCAGTTCTTGGGCGAGGCTCAGGACGGTGGGAGCGAGAATTTCGTTCCTGGCTAGCCGGCCCGCGGGCACAATGTCCGGATCAATTCCATCACCGAGCCGGGCGGGCATGGAGATCGGGGCGACGAGGTCCACAACGCGGGCATTCCGGATCGACTCTCCCGTCCAAATTCCTTGAACGGTAACCACAACCTCTGAGGCCAAGTCCGGTGGGAGGTCAGTGGCTACGCTGATGCCTCCAGCATCTCGGATGAACTGGTCGTAGAGCCCGTAAGCAACCGCATCAAGTCGCACGCTTTTACCATCGCTGACCAGCCGCCCAGTCGCAAACACCCCATCGTCGACGGAAACTGGGCGAATTTCCCTTGTGGTCGTGCTTTTACTCATCGACATTCCCCCCGAAAATCGAGCTTCAGATGTAACTCAGTTATGTTTTCTACGCAATTTTTTTCTCGTCATTAAATGACAATTACCAAACACACATGCATTTGATGAGAATTCGCTTTACGGTACAGCTTTGTATTGACACTCATGCTGGCACCCGGCCCGGGCCACCACAAGACCCCGTATTGACTCATGGAAACGTCCGCGTTGCGGTGCGAGTTTCTCCGATTTGGCGGTGGATGTGCGCTGCGCTCGTTTCTATGGTGAAATGGCAGGCTGCGACGAATCGGAGTCGCGGCATATCTTCAAACAAGCGGCAGGACCCTAAACGTCGGATATTCGACTAATTCACAAGCCGCCCCGGGTAGGTCACCTTCGTTTTCTCAGTAGACAATCGTTTCCTGGCGTTCTCCGCTGGGACCGTGCAATATCGTTGATTTCGTGCCAGATCAGAGCGATCCGTCTGACCGTGGCCGGGGAGTGCGCTCAGCCGAGAGCGCGCTTGATTTCGGCCAAGAGCGCATCGCGGTTGAAGTCTGGCGTGTTCATGGCCACGACGGGCTGCGCGGGGTCACTGTCGATGGTGTCCTGTTCCTCGTCGGTGATCTGCACGGTCGACATGACGAGCACGGGAATGTGCTGGGTGCTGATGTGTCTCTGTAGGGCACGCACAATCTTGAACCCACCCATTCCCTCCATCATGAGATTGATCAGAATCAAGTCGGGCGTCAGCTTGAGAGCATCCGTGATGGCAGCCTCTCCGGTCGCTGACGATTCGACGCGGTAGGCCGGCTGTTCCAAATAGGAGATCACTTGATCGACGGTTTCACGATCTTCATCGACGATTAGGATGCACCTGGCCTGGGACCGCTCCGGGAGAAGCCCGAGCAGGGTGAGCGAATTCTGCAACTCAGCCCGTTGAAGCGGTTTCTCCAGCACTGCTGCAGCGCCTCGACGTAAAGCCATGCTCATGTTGGTGAGGCCAGCAATGACCACGACAGGGATGGATGCCAGTTCGGGGGAATCGTGCAGCTTCAGAAGGAACTTCCAGCCGTCCATCCCGGGAAGCTGCACGTCAAGGGTGATCAGGCTGAGCGGCCCTCCACGCGCGAGATCGAGCGCTTCCTCGCCGCTGGACGCTACAATCACCTGAAAACCTTCCGCCTCCAGAAGTAGCCGAACGAGCTTGGCCGATTTGGGGTCGTCCTCGACGACGAGCGCCGTGGGGTGGCCGCTCGGTACCATCAGACCAGCGACAGCTTCGGCGAGACCCTGAAGATGAACACTGGAATCGGCGTTGGCCGCTCCAATCAAATCCTGGGTCGCATGTTGCGGCAACGGGTCCACATTCTCGTCATGCTCGAGGGCATCATCTGACGCGGAGTGCGTGGATCCGGCCGCCGGCCGAGCGCTCTCCCTGTTCGATTCGGGTGCCGGTCGACCCGGCACGGTGGGCAGGACACGGCGTGGCAACCAGACAGCGAAGGTTGCGCCTTCCCCCAGGGCGCCTTGCGCGACGACCGCACCGTCGTGGAGCTCGGCCAGCAGCTTCACCGTGGTCGAACCCACACCATTTCCGTTTAGCTTCCGGGCGGCATTGAATTCGCCGTGTGAAAGTGAAAGGAAGAGGGGACATAGATCGCCTCGTGAGATACCGCTGCCGGTGTCCGTCACCCGAATTTCCAGGAACTCCGTAAAACTGAACTCGGGCAACGGGCAGGACCAGTGCGGACGGTCGCCGTTGAATGCCCCGACGGCGCTGCGAGGCACGGTACGCGCCTGCACGGTGACGGACCCGCCCATGCTGGCGACAACGGCATCGCCAAGCATGACCGCGAGCATCTTCTCGACGCTTGCGGCAGCGAGTGGGATGCTACTCAGGTCGGCAGCACTGTCAACGGTGAACGAGACTGGGGAATCAACCGTTTTTTTATTGGCCAGCTCAGCGCTGGCGACCAGCAGGCTGCGAACTTGTCCGGATTTATGGTCGAACTCGACAACTCCTGTTTCAACAGTAAACATGCCGATGATTTCGACGAGCAACGACAACAGGAGTTCGCCATCTGCGCAGATACCGTCGATCCGTTGCTGCTGGGCCCCGCTCAACTTTCCGTCGACGCCGCTACGCGGTGCGTCAGACGACGAGACCACGGCACGCAGCGGTGTAAGGACCTCGGCCTCGGCGCGCGCCACATATTCAGAGCGCGCGCCAAGGCCCTGCTCCAGCTTGGATTTCTTTTCGAGGAGCGCAGGCTCAGACCGTTTGCTCTCGGTGACGTCGCGAGCGGCTGCAAAGACCCCCTGCACGATGCGGTCACGATCGCGCAGAGTAGCGGCGTTGAACGAGACAACAGTTTCTGCGCCGTCACAGGAGCGCACCGCCAGCTCGTGGTCGCTTACTCGGTCCTGCTGCAACACTCGAGCGATTAAGGTGTCGGCTCGCGTCGGATTCGTGAAGAGATTGCGGCACGGTGCGCCGATGAGTTCGTCTCTGGTGCGTCCGGTCAGATCTACCATCTGCTGATTGACGTCTGTGATGATCCCCGTGGTGTCGGTGGTCATCATCGAGTCAATGTTGGATTCGATGAGCCACCGAGTGGAAAACTTTTGGTCAGGGAGCCGTTTGTTGGGCACTTCAACAGTCAGGGGCGGGCTGGGGCTGTCGATGGGGTTCCGGATTGCTGGTTGTGCAAGACGGGGCTCAGAATCGTTCTCCTCCGTCATCTCAACATTATCGGCGGGGTAATAGCTATTCATGGAATTCTCCGATGGGACCGTGGTGCATGGAACACTTATTCGCTCTCAAATTCCATCCAGGCCTAGGTTGCATCGGTGGAAACTCACTAGCGTCAACGATCCCGTCGGGTGCGGGCTCGCGAGCAGGGGAGGATAAATCCTCATCATCAGGTATAGCACGAACTGTTGAACGGACGTCTCGATGCACGGGGAGGATCCAGTCCGAGACGGTCGTGAATCACCCGGCCGCGAATGCACAAACGGGCCGCATTCGACTGAATGCGGCCCGTTTGTGCAGTGCCCGACAGGGGCGTGCTACTGCTGTGGTACTTCGGTGCTAGTTGCCGCCGGAGAGCTTCTCGCGGAGGGCCGCGAGTGCTTCATCGTCGGCGAGCGTGCCGGCGCCAGCCGACTCGATCGAGAAGGCCGATCCGGCCGGTGCGACGTCGCTGGGGGCAGCGATCTCGTCGTTCGCGGTCGAAACCTGCTTCTTGTGCGCTTCCCAGCGAGCCTGGGCCGCAGCGTAGTCCTGCTCCCACTTTTCTCGCTGCTCGTCAAAGCCTTCGCGCCACTCGTTGGTCTCGGAGTCGAAGCCTTCGGGGTACTTGTACTGGCCCTTGTCGTCGTACTCGGTGAGCATTCCGTAGAGCGCCGGGTCGAACTCGGTGCCGTCGGGATCGACGCCGTCGTTGGCCTGCTTGAGGCTCAGCGAGATGCGGCGACGCTCGAGGTCGATATCGATGACCTTGACGAAGACCTCGTCGCCGACCGAGACAACCTGCTCGGCGAGCTCGACGTGCTTGCCGGAGAGCTCGCTGATGTGTACGAGGCCCTCGATGCCCTCGGCAACGCGAACGAAGGCACCAAACGGAACGAGCTTGGTGACCTTACCCGGTGCAACCTGACCAATGGCGTGGGTGCGGGCGAAGACCTGCCATGGGTCCTCTTGGGTGGCCTTGAGGGACAGCGAGACACGCTCGCGTTCGAGGTCAACTTCGAGGATCTCGACGGTGACTTCCTGACCAACTTCAACGACCTCGCTGGCGTGCTCAATGTGCTTCCAGCTGAGCTCGGAAACGTGGACGAGACCATCGACGCCGCCGAGGTCGACGAACGCACCGAAGTTGACGATCGAGGAGACGACGCCCTTACGAACCTGTCCCTTCTGAAGGTTGTTCAGGAACGTCGTGCGGCTTTCGCTCTGAGTCTGCTCGAGCAGGGCACGACGCGACAGCACAACGTTGTTGCGGTTCTTGTCGAGCTCGAGGATCTTCGCTTCAATTTCCTGGCCCAGGTACGGGGTCAGGTCGCGAACGCGACGAAGCTCGATGAGCGATGCCGGCAGGAAGCCACGCAGGCCGATGTCGACGATGAGTCCACCCTTGACGACCTCGATCACCGAACCGGTGACGACACCGTCGGACTCCTTGATCTTCTCAACGTCGCCCCAAGCACGCTCGTACTGAGCGCGCTTCTTGGAAAGGATGAGGCGGCCTTCTTTGTCTTCTTTCTGAAGAACGAGGGCCTCGACCAGGTCGCCGACCTTGACGACCTCAGAGGGGTCAACGTCGTGCTTGATGGAGAGTTCGCGGGAGGGAATGACGCCCTCGGTCTTGTACCCAACGTCGAGGAGGACCTCGTCGCGGTCGATCTTCACGACGGTGCCCTCGATGAGGTCTCCGTCGTTGAAGAATTTCAGAGTCTTTTCGACCGCGGCAAGAAAGTCTTCAGCAGATCCAATATCGTTAATGGCGACCTGCTTGGGTGCCCGTACGGTCGTTGCGATTGTCATATAGTAATTGCTCCAGGATGGACATAGTCGGGCCATACGCGAAAAGACGTTCAGGTGTTTTAGATGCCCCGCGGTCCAGGAAGACCGTGGGACGCTCCGCGCATGGCAGCGGATAGGGTGCCACAAATGTGACTCTCTATCCTAGCTATCAGACTCCCCCGCAGGCAACTTGACCGAGTTGCCTGCGTTCTGGCCCACACGGATGCCCTACTTCAGCAGGGCCGACCGCAGCGTGTCGAGACCCACACCGCCCAGGTCGAGGGCGGTGCGGTGAAACTCCTTGATCGAGAAGGCTGCGCCCTGGCGTTTCTGGGCGGCATCGCGGAGCTGCTCCCAGATACGTTGGCCGACCTTGTAAGACGGAGCCTGGCCCGGCCAACCGAGATAGCGGTTCACCTCGAACTTGACAAAGCTCTCATTCATATTGACGTTTTGGCCAAGAAATTCGAAGGCGTAGTCCGCAGTCCACGGGCCAGAACCATCGGGCAGGGTCTTGCCGAGGTGAACGCCGATATCAAGAACAACGCGAGCCGCCCGCATCCGCTGCCCATCGAGCATGCCGAGGCGGTCAGCCGGGTCGTCGAGGTAGCCCAGTTGTTCCATCAGGCGTTCGGCGTAGAGTGCCCAGCCCTCCGCGTGTCCGGAGGTGCCGGCGAGCTGACGACGCCAGGTGTTGAGCTTGGCCCGGTTGTAGACGGCTTGTCCGATCTGCAGGTGATGACCGGGAACACCCTCGTGGTAAACCGTGGTGAGCTCGCGCCATGTGTCGAATTCGGTGACGCCGACCGGCACGGACCACCACATTCGGCCCGGCCGGGAGAAGTCGTCGGTCGGGCCGGTGTAGTAGATGCCGCCCTCCTGGGTGGGAGCGATCATGCATTCGATGGTCTTGATCTCGTCGGGGATGTCGAATTGGGTTCCGGCCAGATCGGCTACGGCCTTGTCACTGGTCTTCTGCATCCACTCCTGCAGTGCCTGGGTGCCGTTCAGTTTGCGGCTCGGGTCGGTGTCGAGGTAAGCGATGGCTTCGAGGACGCTCGCGCCAGGCTTGATTTGGTCGGCGACCTTCTCTTGTTCCCGGGTCATACGGGCCAGTTCTTCGATGCCCCAGTCGTAGGTTTCGTCGAGATCGATGGTGGCGCCCAGAAATCGTCGAGAGGCGAGGGTATACAAATCGCGGCCGATGGCGTCCTCGTGGGTCGCCTGACCCTCGAGTTCGGCGCTGAAAAAGGTCGCGAGCTTGTCGTAGGCGGTTGCCGAACGGCCGGCGCCGACGCCGAGATCCTTGGCCAGGGAAGCCGGCAGGGTGCCCTCATCCAAGGCAGCGTTGGCAGCGAACTCAGCGAAAAATCCGTCGTTGGCCGCATGGCGCTGCGCCTGGGCAAGCACCTCGCGCACCTGTCGGCGCGCCGGCGTCACTCCGCGTTCGATGCCGAGGCGGAGAGTCTGGATGTACCCGTCGATGGCGGCGGGCAGGTTGCCCAAGCGCGACGAGATGTTGGCCCAGTCGTCGACCGTTTTGGTGGGCATGAGGTCGAAGATTTCGCGAATCTCCTGTGCCGGTGAGGCGATGACGTTGAGGTCCCGCAACTGCAGCTCAGCGTCGGAACTTTCGACAGTGAGCGACAATTCGCTGCGAAGGTCGGTCTGCGTGACTTCGTCGACGCTGTCGACCGGGCGAGCGGCATCGAGCCGCACAATCGTCTTCTTCGCCTCGTCGACGAAGCGTTCGTGGCCGGCCGGGGAGTAATCGCCGAAGCGGCCATCGCCCTCGGTGCGGCCGATGTACGTACCCACCGTCGGGTCGAGATCGACGAGGGTGTCCACCCACTCTTCAGCGATCTGGTCGATGGCCGTCGGAGTGCGCTGGATGTCATTTGTCATCCACTGAGCCTAGAACATGACCGCGCGAAGTGAACACCCCAATTGGGGTAACCGGACGGTCAACCGCCTGAGATCAACGGCTCGTGATCAGTGTGCAGCGGCGTCCCAGTTGGGTCCGCGACCAACCTGCACCTCGAGCGGAACGAGCAGGTCTGCGGCGGATTCCATGTTGTGGGTGACAACGTGACGCAGGGCATCCCACTCCCCTGGAGCGACGTCGAAGATCAATTCGTCGTGCACCTGCAGCAGCATACGGGAGTCCATCGACGCATCCGTCATATCGGCGGCGATACCGTTCATGGCGATCTTCATGATGTCGGCTGCCGAACCTTGGATCGGCGCGTTGAGGGCCGCTCGTTCGGCGTTGTCGCGCAGCACCCGTTTAGGGCTGCCCAAGTCGGGGAACGGGCGGCGCCGACCGAAAATGGTTTCGGTATAGCCGTCGACCTTGGCCTGCTCGACGACATTCCGCAGGTAGTCGCGAACCGCGCCGAACCGCTCAAAGTAGTCGGCCATGAGTTGCTTGGCCTCTTTGGTGTCGATGCGCAGCTGCCGCGATAGCCCAAAGGCGCTGAGGCCGTAGGCGAGGCCGTAGCTCATGGCCTTGACCTTGCTGCGCATTTCGGATGTGACGTCGGACGGGTCAACCCCGAAGATGCGCGAACCGACGAAGCGGTGCAGGTCTTCGCCGGCGTTGAAGGCTTCGATCAATCCAGCGTCCTCTGACAGGTGCGCCATGATGCGCATCTCGATCTGGGAGTAGTCGGCCGTGAGTAGGCTTTCGCTACCCGCACCGGCTTGAAAGGCTGCGCGAATACGGCGGCCCTCCTCCGTGCGAACGGGGATATTTTGCAGGTTGGGGTCGTTCGAGGAGATGCGCCCGGTCGTCGTGCCGATCTGCACGTACGTCGTGTGGATGCGGCCCGTCGTGTCGATTGCTTTGTCGAGGGTTTCAACGATCTGGCGAAGCTTGGTAGCGTCGCGATGCTTGAGCAACAGATCGAGAAACGGATGCGGATTGCTGGCCTGCAGGTCGGCCAGAGCGCCGGCATCCGTTGAAAAACCGGTCTTGTTGGCTCGAGTCTTGGGCATCTCGAGCTGATCGAACAGCACGTCTTGCAGTTGCTTGGGTGAGCCGAGGTTCACCTCGCGGCCGATCTCGGCGTAGGCGGCGGCAGCGAGGCTCGCCGTGCTGGCACCGAGTTCGGCAGACAGCTCGGCGAGTTGCTCGTGCGAGACGCTGACGCCGGCCAGTTCCATATTGGCCAGGGCGAGCAGAGTTGGTAGCTCGATGTCGATCAGGAGTTTGAGCGAACCGGGGTCGAGGGTGGTTTCGATGACGGCGAACGCGCGCAGGGTGTACCAGGCCTGCGCGGGGGCGCCAGCCTGCTGGGTCTCATCGGGCACGAGCTGGTTCGGGTCGGCCAGTGGCAGGGTTTCGTCGAGGTAGCGCGACACGAGGTCGGCCAGGGTCTTGTCTGGGCCGCCAGGGCGAATGAGCCAGGCACCGACCAGCGTGTCGAAGGCGAGGCCCGCAAAGGGCAGACCACTGCGACGCAGCGCCTTCACCTGGTGTTTGGCGTCGTTCATGATTTTCGGGGTCCCGCTGGCGAGCCAGGCTTCGAGTGGGGCGTAGTCGTTGCGGTCCGGCTGCCAGGGTAGGTTGATCGTCTCGGTCGGACTGGCCAGACCGAAGCCGATGGCCTTGCCGTCCTGCACCTCAACGGTGAGGCCGAGTCCGGCTGGATTGCCCGCGATCGCACGATCGAGCCACGACTGCAGTTCTTCGTCGAGCAAGTCCTGCGCGACGGGGGCCCGCACGGCCGATTCTTCGTCGGTAACAGCGGTGGCAACAGCGGATGCTGCGGCTGCTGCGGCTGCAGGATCTTCGCCGGCCAGCTTGAGCACCCGGTCCAGCAGGGTTTTGAATTCGAGGCGGGTGAAGATGTCGCGCACGGCGTCGGTGTTCATGGCACCCCGTTCCAGCGCGGCGACCGCGATGGGCAGGTCGACGTCGGTGACGAGACGGTTGAGGCGGCGGTTACGAATCGCGTTCTCTTTCTGCTCACGCAGATTGTTGCCGACGACGCCCTTGATCTCGTCAGCGTGTTCGAGGATGCCGTCGAGGCTGCCGTACAAGCCGAGCCATTTGACGGCGGTTTTCTCGCCGACCTTGCTGATACCGATGAGGTTGTCGCTGGTTTCGCCGACGAGGGCTGCAACGTCGGGGTACTGTTCGGGATCGATGCCGTAGCGTTCGCGCACCCGCGCCGGGTCGTAGCGGGTGAGGGCGGACACACCCTGGCTGGAGGGGTAGAGCAGGGTGACCGTCTCGTTGACCAGCTGAATGGCATCACGGTCGCCGGAGACGACGAGCACGTTGTAACCGGCCTCGGTGCCCTCGACCGAGAGGGTCGCGAGAATATCGTCGGCCTCGAAGTCTTCCTTGGTGATGGTCGTGATATTCATCGCGGCGAGGGCTTCCTGCAGCAGCGGAATCTGGCCGAGAAACTCGGGCGGAGTCGCAGTGCGCGTACCCTTGTACTCGGGGTATTCCCGGGTACGAAAGGAGGCCCGGGAAATGTCGAATGCGACCGCGAGGTGGGTCGGTTTCTCGTTGCGCAGCAGGCTGAGCAGCATGGACAGAAAGCCATGGATGGCGTTCGTATGCTGCCCTGCGTGGGTCTGGAAGCTGTCCACGGGCAGGGCGAAGAACGCCCGGAATGCCAGGGAATGGCCGTCGATGATCATCAGGGTAGGCTTTTCGGAGTCCAACACTCCCCCAGCCTACAAGTGTCTTCCGGCGTGGGCTTCCTCGACCAAAGGTGACCATGTTCAATACAACTGACGACGCACTCGCCTGGGTTCAGCAACGCGGCGGAGGAGACCTGGCCGACAAGATGGGGCTGGAGTTCATCGAATTCACGATTGACCGGGCCGTGGCACGGATGCCGGTGGCCGGCAACACCCAGCCGGCCATGCTCATGCACGGCGGCGCCTATGTCGTTCTCGGCGAGTCGCTCGGCTCGATGGCCGCGAACCTGCACGCCGGACCGGGAAAGCTCGCTGTGGGCATTGAGATCAACGCCTCGCACAACCGTTCAGCGACCTCCGGGTACGTGACCGGTGTCTGCACTCCGATTCACCTCGGCCGTACGCTCACCACCCACGAGATTGTGGTCACCGACGACGCCGGGCGGCGCTGCTCGACGATTCGCATCACGAACATCATCAAGGATCTGCCCCCGCGCGTTTAGGTCGGTTCAGGGTTCTGGCTCGACCAGGCTGATAAACGCGCTGAGTTCAGCGACGCCGGCTGGCGTCGGGGGCAGGTATTCGGTGAGCGCGGGTGCATAGACCAAGTAGGCTGTCCATTTTGCCCGAGAGATGGCAACGTTGAGTCGATTCTTCATGATGAGAAACACCATGCCGCGCGGCACGTCATCGGCCGATGACGCCGCCAGCATGACGATAGCGACTGCCGCTTCCTGGCCCTGGAATTTGTCGACCGTTCCCACGTGATTGCCAGGGTATCCGGCGACGGCCAGGCCGTCCCGCACCAGAAGCCGCTGGGCGTCGTCCGGGGTCACGCCGATGACATCCGCCTCGGTTATAGGGTCGTTCACCCGGTCGGTGGTCGGGTCGGTCCACCGGCGGCCGAGGACATCGCGGATCAGTGACGCGACGGCATGCGCTTCTTCGGGCGAGACGATCGCATTGCCGACGTGCTCGACCGGGATGGCGTGCAGTCCGGGTTCGATTCCGGCCAGCAGCCGGGTTGCGGCAATCGGGTTGACGCGCAGCAGGCCGGCGTACGACAGGCGGGAAACGGGAGCGGTGACCGCCGGATGCCTGCGCGGGCTCTCGCTCAGAAAATAGCCGAGGTCAGCCGACAGCACGTCGAGCCCGGCCACGACCCAGTTGAGCGCAGACTGGTCGATCGGCTCGGGGTGCGCACCAAATTTCTGAAATCCCAGGCGGTACCGCCGGTAACGAAAACGGTGGCGGCGTGGTCGAGGCCGGAGATCAGCTGGCCGTCCTTCGGCAGCGCGGTGAAGGTAGCTCGAGCAGAGTCGGCGCCGGTTTTGGGAACTTTTCCAACGAGGTCGGGCTCCAGCCCGGCCAAGACGACGTCGCGCAGCAGGTTCTCCACGACCGCGTGGGACTGGGCGACGACGCCGATCTTCCAGCCGTATTGTTGCACGAGCGCAGTGATGACGTGGGCGCCGAGGGGCGTTTTCTAGCCGTCGTTGCAACGCTGGAGTTTGGAGTCAGCGATGGATGACAGTTCACGAAGCCGCAAGAAGGGCGCCGGCGCGCTCCCTA
>NZ_JADOUX010000033.1:0-13306 GCF_015751745.1 Cryobacterium sp. CAN_C2 | reverse complement strand
TGATACTCTCTCCGAGCTATATACCATTCGCAGGCAAGGGTAAATGAAGTCCTGAGGGCGGGTACAGGGTTGCCTCGGCACCCGCGAAGCTACCCAGTACCCGCCCTCAGGACCACGCGGCCGGGGAACGGCCGGGGAACGGCGAGGGATTGGTACCGTTGTGGCACACGGATGCCGGGAGGCCCAGATGACCATCGACTCACCCCGGGGCTACTCGCAGCCGGCCAGCTTTCCCGACCAGACGCCCGTGCCGAACCCGCCCGTGCCTAACCCGCCCGTGCCGAACCCGCCCGAACGTCGCGGAGGCATCACCCTCGCGGCACTCATCGTGGGTATCAGCGCCTTTGTCACCGGCTGGATACCGGTTCTGGGGCTGCTGCTGGGTATCACCGGAATCGTTCTCGGCATCCTCGCACTGCGCAAACATGGCCGCAAGGGGTTCGGGCTCATGGGCCTGATCGGGTCAGCCCTGGCCCTGCTCACCAATGTGCTGGTGATCAGTGTGATCGTGATTTCGCTGGTGAGTTCGGGGATCGGTACGTCGATCCTGAATGACGCGCAGCCCATCATCACCCCCTGCTATTCCTTCAACGGGCCCGCCGACTACATCAACAACCAGTCCGCCGAGAAGACTGAGGGCTGCATCACTTCCCAGGAATTGTGGGGCGAGTATGACGCCGACGGTGAGATCAACAACACCGGCGTTGGCAGCATCCTGGGCAGCGTGCTGGTGGAACCCGTGCGGGTGGCCAGCACCGACGAATGGGCTCCGAGCGGCAGCCTCGACGACATGGTCGACTTTCTGAATGAGAGCTACTTTCCCGATGCCGGCGAGGTCACGAGCCTGAAGGAGGCCGTCAGCCTCGACGGCGTCGATGCCAACCTCACGCGCCTCACAAGCACCGCGGAAAAGACCAAAACCAAGGCGTTCCTCACCGTCTTCGCACCGAACACCTACCAGTTTGCCGGGGAGCCGGTGAAGTTCTTCGTGATCTCCTTCGTCATTCCCGCTGACAACGGCGAGGAGATCATCGCCGCGGCGGTCGACTCCTGGCGCTGGCGTCAGGGCTAGCCGAAGGCTTCTACGATGGGGCGAAATTTCATCTTCGTCTCGGCCAGCTCGCGCTCTGGGTCTGAGTCCAGCACGATGCCGCAGCCGGCGTAGGCCGTGATTGCGCCGGTCGGGGCCACCTGCGCGCAGCGCAAGGCGATCGCCCACTCGCCATCGCCGTCGGCGCCAACCCAACCGACCGGCCCGGCATAGCGGCCACGATCAAACGGTTCGAGCTCGCGAATAAGGTTCAGGGCTGCATCGGTGGGAGTTCCAGCGACGGCGGCCGTCGGGTGCAGCGCCGCGATTAGGTCGAGCGAGGTCGACCCGTCACTCAAGGTGCCCTCCAGGTCGGTCGCGAGGTGCCAGAGGTTGGGTAGTTTCACCGTGAAGGGGATCTCGCTCGTGGCGAGCGCCGAGGTGTGCGGGCGCAGCGACTTCAGCACACTCTGCACCGCGAACTCGTGCTCGTCGCCGTCTTTCGAGGAGGTCGCCAGGGCGAGCGCCGCCTCGCGGTCGTCTTCGGCGTCCACGCCCCGCGACATCGTGCCAGCCAGCACCCGGGCGTTGACCGAACCGTGGTCGGCACGTATGAGGGTTTCCGGGCTCGACCCGATCAGGCCGTCGACGGCGTAGGTCCAGCAATCCGGGTAGCCGAGGGCGAGGCGGGTTATTGCGCGACGCAGGTCGGATTCGGCTGGCACCCGACCGACAAGGTCACGGGCGAGTACCACCTTGCTGACCTCTTGGGCTCGAATGCTCTCGATTCCCGAGCTGACCGCTGTGCGAAACGACTCGGGGGGCAACGCTCCGGGTAGCAGGGCGATGCGGTACTCGTCGCCGAGCGGATGCAGTACGAGCGGGTTCTCGGGCGCACTGGCCCCGGTCGCCCAGATGCGGGTCACCCAGCACTGGCCGTTTTCGCGGCCGACGATAATCTCGGGCACGATCAGCACGCTGGTCTGCGCGGACGATGCATCGAAGGCGAAGGCGCCGAATGCGAGCAGCCCAGTGCCGGTGCGGGCAAGCGGATCGGTCACGGTGGCCAGGGCGACGACCTGTTTCCAAGCGGCCGCAGCATCCGTCATACGGGTCGGGCCGGAGAATTCGAGCCGCAGAGCAGAGCCGATACCGGCCAGGCCTTGGTTTCGACGCATCCAGAGCAGGGGCGTACGGCCGTCGAGCAGCAGGATCAGTTGGCGGATATCGGCTATCGGGGAGGTTTCGACCGTCACGGCCTGCACATTCACTTCTGTAGCCTACGCCCGCGCCTGTGCGGCCCGGCAACCGTGCAGTTTCGCCCGCCTCGCGCAACCTAGAATGGTGGGGTGAATAGAGCAGACCTGAACAAACGGCCCGCGCAGGTGGCTGCCATGTTCGACGAGGTCGCCGCCCACTATGACCGCACGAACGCGCTGCTGTCGGTCGGCAACGCGTCGCTCTGGCGCATCGCCACCACCAAGGCGGTCAACCCGCAGGTGGGCGAACGCATTCTCGACATCGCCGCCGGCACTGGAACCTCCAGCGCCGCCCTCGCGCGCAGTGGCGCCCACGTCATCGCCGCCGACTTCTCGGCCGGCATGATCGAGGTCGGCAAAGCTCGCCACGCGCAGAACGCGAGCATCGAGTTCGTGCAGGCCGACGCCACCGCGCTGCCTTTTCAGGACAATGAGTTCGACGCCGTCACCATCTCCTTTGGACTGCGCAACGTCGTCGAACCGAAGAAGGCCCTCGCCGAGTTCTACCGGGTGACCAAGCCCGGCGGCCGCGTCGTCATCTGCGAGTTCTCCACTCCGCCGCTGACGCTCGTGCGCCAGAGCTACTTTGCCTACCTCAACCACGTCATGCCTCGAGTGGTGCGGCTTGCATCGTCGAACGCCGAAGCATACGACTACCTCGGCGAGTCCATCGCGGCGTGGCCAACCCAGCCGGTACTCAGCGGATGGCTGCGCTCGGCCGGATTTTCCCAGGTCGCCTACCGCAACCTCACACTCGGTATCGTGGCCCTGCACCGCGCCATCAAGCCCGCGGCATCCTGACCTGCTGATCTACTCGATAGGCTGACTTACGTGAAATTCAGAGCCCCCGTGATTCGACGCAGCGCGTCGGTGACCAGCCAGGCGGGCCTCGGCGATCGTATTTTCTCGACCCCCGCCGACCGTGGCCTGGCCGCAAACATCGATGCCGGCATCGAAAAGGTCGAAGCCGCGCTCATCGACGAGCTCGTTTACGCCAACGAAATCGCCACCGTCACCAGTCGCTACCTGCTGAATGCGGGCGGCAAGCGGGTTCGCCCCATGCTCGCGCTGCTCACCGCGCACCTGGGTGAGGGTGTGGTGCCCGATGTCGTCACCGCGGCGACGGCGATTGAACTGACCCACCTCGCCTCGCTCTATCACGACGACGTCATGGACGACGCCGACAAGCGCCGCGGCGTGCCGAGCGCGCAAACCGTTTGGGGCAACTCCATCGCCATCCTTACCGGCGACCTGCTGTTCGCCCGCGCGAGCCAGCTGATGGCCCGCCTCGGCGAACGCGCCATTAAACTTCAGGCGACGACCTTCGAGCGCCTTGTACTCGGCCAGTTTCAGGAGACGGTCGGCCCGCGCGCCGGCGAAGACCCGGTCGAGCACTACATCCAGGTGCTCGCCGGCAAGACCGGTTCGCTCATCGCCGCGGCCGCCCAGGGCGGTGTGGTGTTCTCCAACGCCCCGGCCGATTACGAACAACCCGTCGTGGACTTCGGCGAGAAGATCGGCGTGGCCTTTCAGCTCATCGACGACGTGCTCGACCTGTCACCGCAGCCGCAGGATACCGGAAAGGTACCCGGCACGGACCTGCGGGCGGGCGTCGTCACGCTTCCCCTGCTTCGGCTGCGGGAGCGTGCCGTGAGCGATGGGGCATCCGCTGACCTGCTGCACCGGCTGGAACGCGACGTCATGGCTATCGATTCAGCGCCGACCGAGACCGCCGATGCGGCGATCACCGCGCTGCGTGAGCACGCCGTCACCGCCGAGACCCTCGCCGAGGCGCACGGTTGGGCCCGCGACGCGGTCGCCGCCCTGGCGCCGTTGCCGAACGGTTCGGTCAAAAAAGCTCTCACCCGATTTGCCGAGACCATCGTCGAGCGCTCCAGCTAGACCCATTCGAGAGTGTGTCGGGGATCGGGCCCGGCCTGCTCGCGCAGTAAGGAATCTTCAGTGACCAAATTGAGACTGGCCATCGTCGGCGCAGGACCGGCTGGCATCTACGCCGCCGATATTCTGCTCAAGTCCGAGCGCAATTTTGAGGTCTCGATCGACCTCTTCGACCACCTGCCGGCGCCGTACGGGCTTGTGCGCTACGGCGTCGCCCCCGATCACCCCCGCATCAAGGGCATCATCACCGCACTACGCGGTGTGCTCGACAGCGGCGACATTCGTGTGTTCGGCAACGTGCGGTTCGGTGTGGACGTCACGCTCGACGATCTCAAGAAACACTACAACGCGGTCATCTTCGCGACCGGTGCCGTGCAGGACGCCGACCTGAAGATTCCGGGTGCGTCACTGCACGGCTCGTACGGCGCCGCCGACTTCGTCAGCTGGTTCGACGGGCACCCCGACGTGCCCCGCACCTGGCCGCTCGAGGCGCGCGAGATCGCGGTGATCGGCAACGGCAACGTGGCCCTCGACGTGTCCCGCATGCTCATCAAGCATGCCGACGACCTGCTTCCGACCGAGATTCCCGCGAACGTCTACGACGGGCTCAAAGCGTCACCGGTGACCGACGTGCACATTTTTGGGCGCCGCGGGCCGACATCCGTTAAATTTACGCCGCTGGAGCTGCGTGAGGTCGGCCAGCTCAACGATGTGGACATGATCGTCTACGACGAAGATTTCGACTACGACGAAGCCGCGAAGGCCGCCGTCGCGAGCAACAAGCAGGTCTTCGTGATCGATAAAACGCTGAACCAGTGGCGCGCCCGCGAGACCGGCACGGCCAGCCGCCGCCTGCACCTGCACTTCTTCGCCAAGCCGGTCGAGATCGTCGATGACGGCACCGGCCAGGTGGCCGCTTTTCGCTGGGAACGCACCGCAACGGATGCCGCTGGCGGCGTCATCGGCACCGGTGAGATTCGCGAGATCCCGGTGCAGGCCGTCTACCGGGCGGTCGGCTATTTCGGGTCGGAACTGCCCGACGTGCCCTTCGATAAGAAGCGCGGCGTCATTCCCAACCGCGAGGGCCAGGTGCTGCGGCGCGACCCCTCGGCCGGCACTGGTGGACTGTTCAACCAGCAGATGTATGGCGTTTACGCGACCGGTTGGATCAAACGCGGACCGGTCGGTCTGATCGGCCACACCAAGAGCGACGCGATGGAAACCATCCGGCACCTCATCAACGACCTCGGCAACTGGTGGCGCCCCGAGTCACCCTCGGAGAAGAGCATCGTGGAACTGCTCGACGCGCGCGGCGTGAAGTACACCGGCCTCGACGGTTGGCACAACCTGGACCAGCACGAGCTCGCACTGGGCGTGGCCGTCGGCCGCACCCGCATCAAGGTCGTCGACCGCGACGAAATGGTGTCCGTCTCCCGAGCCGACTAGCGTCATTGACCGGGCTCGGTACCGGTACCGGTACCGAGCCCGGAAAGTGGGCCCATGTTCTATCGTGGGCCCGCTTGCATAAGGTGGGCCCGGAACCCGGAACCCGGGGCCGGGGCCGGGGTCGGGGGCTAGCGGAAGTTGGTGAACTGTAGGGCCACGTCGAGGTCCTTGGCCTTGAGCAGTGCCATCACGGCCTGCAGGTCGTCGCGGCTCTTGGAGCTTACGCGCAGTTCGTCGCCCTGAATCTGGCTCTTGACGCCCTTGGGACCCTCGTCGCGAATAATCTTGCTGATCTTCTTCGCGTTCTCCTGGTCGATGCCGGCCTTCATGGTTGTCTCGATGCGGTACTCCTTGCCGGAGGCGAACGGCTCGCCAGCGTCGAGACTGCGCAGGGAGATGCCGCGCTTGATCAGCTTGGCCTCAAACACCTCGAGGATCGCTTTGACGCGCTCCTCGGTGTTGGCCTTCATGAGCACCTTCTCGCCGCTCATCGCGATCGAGGCTCCCACGTTCTTGAAGTCGTAGCGCTGTGCGACTTCCTTGTGCGCCTGGTTGAGGGCGTTGTCGACCTCCATCGGGTCGACCTTGCTGACGATGTCGAATGTTGAATCTGCCATCCCCCCATGATATCCGACCCTCGACAGCGTAAAGAGTGCCCAACGGGGCACTCTCTCGGGGCACTTTTGCGCTCCCGCGGGCCTACACGGTCGACCTGCTCAAGAACGGGTCTCCACGAGCATCGAGGTGAGGGTGGAGGCGGTCGGCTCCGAACTGGCCAAGATCACGTCGGGAATCAACGCGGGTGACACGGTGACTTCAGCCGATCTGAAAGCGGCCTGTGCCACCACCGACATCACAGCGGGCTCAGCGGGCTCAGCGGCGACACAGCGACCGAGACCCGTACCCCACCGGCCGGCGCGGGCTGGCCGGCCGCCGGGTAGCCGATGCGCCTCAACGACAACCCGGCGGGCGCTGATTTCTCGGAGAGGCGTTTCGTCTTGTATTGTTGAAACCGCGTCTCCGATCAAGTGATTACACCTGGTCGGGAGCGCATGGCGAGTTACCCAAGCGGCCAAAGGGATCTGACTGTAAATCAGACGGCGTAGCCTTCGTGAGTTCGAACCTCGCACTCGCCACCAGCACCAGAACAGGCAGGCCCTCGGGCCTGCCTGTTCTCGTTAGGACAGCTGCCTGTAGCGTGAGGGCATGACGCATCCTGCCCCGACCGAGTTGCTTGACCTTGCACGCACGATCGCCCTCACCGCCGGCGCACTCGCCCACCGTCGCCGCGCCGAGGGGGTCGAGATTGCGGCCTCGAAGTCGTCGCCCGAAGATATCGTCACCGCTGCCGACCGCGAGGTCGAGCTGCTCATTCGCAGCCTGCTGGCCGACGCCCGCCCCAATGACGGGTTTTACGGCGAGGAGTCCGACGCGACCGACGGCACGAGCGGGCTCACCTGGGTGGTCGACCCCATCGACGGTACCGTCAACTACCTCTACGGCATTCCGTTCTACGCTGTCAGCATCGCCGTCGTGCAGGGCGACCCTGACCCGGCCAGCTGGAACGCCCTCGCGGGTGCGGTCGTCAACCCCGCCCTCGGCGAGGTGTTCACCGCGTCCGAGGGTTCGGGTGCCTGGCTGGGCGACCGGCGACTGCACGTGAATCATGACGTGCCGCTCTCGCTCGCCCTGGCCGGCACCGGCTTCGGCTACGAGGCGACCCGGCGGGTGTGGCAGGCGAACGTCGTGGGCGGCCTCATCGGCCAGGTGCGGGATATCCGTCGTATCGGGTCTGCTGCGCTCGACCTGTGCTCGGTGGCCTGCGGGCGACTCGACCTCTATTTTGAACGTGGACTCAACCCGTGGGATCACGCCGCCGGCGCCCTGATCGCCCGCGAAGCCGGTGCCCGGGTCGGCGCTCTGCAAGCGGATGCCGAGGGTCGCGATCTGCTCATCGCCGCCGCTCCCAGCCTCTACGATCAGTTCGAACCGGTGCTCGCTGGTCTCTTCGAACGCTTCCCATTTCGCGCGAAAGCTGGCTGATTTTATACCCACTTACCCCCGTTTGGGTGTGATCGGTCACTTTCCTCTGGTATTCTCAGGGTTGCGCGCTAACGTTAATGAATTCGTTATATTGGCATGTCGTCATTTGGCGTTATCCAGAACGAGCACCCGATCCCGTCCGCTACGCCGAAAGCTGTACTTTGTCACGTCACACTCCATCCGTGGGCACCTCCGTGTCCGGCGAGAGTGACGGCACCGTATTTCCACCAGTAGCTCCGGCAGCCCTCACCCGTCGCCAATTGCGCGAGCGCGAGCGCGTAGCCTTCTCCGCTGCGGCACCGGTGGACGAGGTCGTCGTTGATATCGTGCGGCTCAGCCCCGCCGCAGACCTGATCGTCGCCGCCGATCTGTCCGAACGCGATCTTGAGCCGGCCGTCGTCACCGAGACCAACCGCATCGTCGCGGCCGTGCCGGTCGCCGACGCCGAGCCCACCGACTACGAGAAGCTGCTGGCTCCCGGCATCACGCAGTCGATCCCGACGGTGATTCCCCCCGCCGGTGGCCTGCCTCGACGTCGCCAGCGCATCGAGCAGAAGCCCGGCGAGCCCTTCGCCCCCGCGCGCGATTTCGTCCCGGCCGGTTCGCTTCCCCGCCGCACCCCACGCGCACGTCCGCCCGGCAGCACCATGCGCAAGCGCGCGGCCAGGGGCGCCTCGATCCTCGCGATGTCGTTCGTGGCACTGATGGCCGTGGCCACGTCGATTCCGGCGGAGGCGCTGTTGTCTTCGCAGGACGTGCAGGCATCCGCTTTGGAAGCTCAGCGGGTTGTGCCGGCCGAAGAGGCGCAGAGCATGGATCTCGCCGGTGGCGACACCGTCACCGTCGAGCGCGACGGGTACGAGTCGAGCACCATCGCCGAGGTTGCCGCAGCCAGCGGTATTCGTATGGAGGACACCTTCACCAATAACCCGAACGGCACCATTCAGTGGCCATTCGCCGTTGGGGTGCACATCGGTGACCAGATGGGCCACCGCAATTGCGCCGGCTGTTCCGTGAACCACGGCGGCCAGGACTTCAACCCGGGCGTCGGTGCGCCGATTCAGGCCATCGCTGACGGTGTTGTCAGCCGCGCCGAAGACGGCGAAGCCAGCCTCGGCGTTCACATGATGATCGACCACATGGTCAACGGCGAGCTCGTCACGAGCGTGTACGCGCACATGATCCACGGATCGATGCTCTTCAAGGAGGGCGACGTGGTCAAGGTCGGCCAGGTCATCGGTAAAACCGGCAGCACCGGAATGTCGACCGGCCCGCACTTGCACTTCGAGATTCGAGAGGGTGGCATCACCGGCACCAAGGTCGATCCGCTCGCCTGGCTCTACGCCAACACGAACTAGCCCGGAACCTACCAGGTTTCGCTGCGACCGCGCATGATGGAATCGAGCAGGCCCTTCGGCAGCGGAAACGGCGGCAGGCCGTCGAAGCTGAACACGGCAGCATCATTGGCATCGACGGACTCGAGCGCTACGACCTGGTCGTGCAGCAATTCCATCTTCACGTCGAGGCGATTGGCGGCGTCCGCCGCCTGCCGCAGGTCCTCGACGAGAGTGTCGGGCACGGCGCCGTTGTACTTGTAGAAAATCTTGTGCTCGAGGCGCGCCCAGAAGTCCATGGCAATCGTGCGAATCTGAATCTCTACGGTGACCGGCTGCACGCGGTCGGACATGAACACCGGGATCGCGACGATGAGGTGCAGGCTCTGGTATCCGTTCGCCTTGGGCGCCTGAATGTAGTCCTTCTCGTGGAGCACCGTCACGTCTCGCTGCCCGGCGAGCAGATCGCGAATGCGATAGGTATCCGAGATGAAACTGCAGGTGATGCGAATGCCCGCGATGTCCTGAATATTGCCGCGAATACCGTTGAGTTCGAGCTGACGTGCTCGATCGGGCTATAGTCGTGGATCGAGCTGAACTCTTCCTTCATAATGTTCATCTTGGTGAGCATCTCGTCGCTCGCGAACTTGTACGACAGCATGAACCGGGTCAACTCGAGCTTCAGCTCTCGCGTGGCGGCGATGCTCGCCAGCGCGGGGCTGCCACTACCATTCGGCTGGTCGACAGCTTCGGTCATGCCTGAACGGTAAGCAACCAAACCGTCGCGTCGCCCGGCAGGGTGCGGCCGACGAGTTCTTCGCTCGCCAGAAGTACGTCGCCAGCGGGCAGCTGAACGGATGCTGCGCCCGTGTTGGCCACGATGGTTACGTCGCCGTTGCGGTACGCCGCAACCTCGGGGCCGAAGCCCCCGAGCCACTCGACCGTACCGGCGCCAAGGGCGTGTTCCCGGCGGAGGCTCAGCGCGAGCTTGTACAGCTCGAGAGTCGATCCGGCCACGCCGTCTTGCTGGTCGCGGGCCAGCCCCGCCCAGTCGGACGGTTGCGGCAGCCAGCTCTTCGCGCCGGTGCTGAAGCCGAACGATTCGCCGGCGGCTTCCCACGGAATCGGCACGCGGCATCCGTCTCGACCGTAGCGTTCACCGTTGGTGCGAAACCACGTGGGGTCTTCGCGGGCGTGGTCGGGCAGGTCGACGGCCTCGGGCAGGCCGAGTTCCTCGCCCTGATACAGGTAGCTGGAGCCGGGCAGCGACAGCATCAGAGCGGATGCCGCCCGCGCGCGTCGCAATCCCAGCAACGTGTTGGGCAGCCCGACGGTTTTCGGGCCGATGCCGTGTCCCTGCAGGTTGTCGCCGTCGAGGGCGAGCCGGGAGGCGTGGCGCACGACGTCATGGTTGGACAGCACCCAGGTGCTCGGCGCGCCGACGTTGCCGAAGGCATCGAGCGACTCGCTGATGACGCTCTTGAGTTTTGCAGCGTTCCACGGGGTTTCGAGGTAGGCGAAATTGAAAGCTTGGTGCATCTCGTCGGGACGCACCCACTTGGCCATCTGGCTGAGCGGGTCAACCCAGGCTTCGGCCGCGAGAACCCGGTCTCCGGGGTAGGCAGCGAGCACCTGGTGCCAGTCGCGATAGATCTCGTGCACGCCATCCTGCGCCCAGTACGGGGCGGTCAGCGGCGTCTCGGCTGTGATTCCCGGTTCGAGAGCGGATGCCGGCGCCCCGCCCATGCTGCCGCCCTCGGCGGAAGGCGTGTAATCGGGGAGGCCGGGAGCCTTGATCATGCCGTGCGCGACATCCACTCGAAAACCGTCGACGCCGCGGTCGAGCCAGAAGCGCAGCACCGCGCGGAACTGCTCGCGCACCCAGCCGCTGTCCCAGTCGAAGTCGGGCTGGCTGCTATCGAACAGGTGCAGGTACCACTGGCCGGGGGTGCCGTCGGGGTCGGTCGTGCGGGTCCAGGCAAGGCCGCCGAAGACGGACTCCCAGTTGTTCGGCGGCAACTCGCCGGTCGTGCCCTTGCCGTCACGGAAGGTGTAGCGGGCGCGTTCTTCGCTACCCGGGCCGGCGGCGAGGGCCGCCTGGAACCAGCCGTGTTCGCTTGAGGAGTGGTTGGGCACGATGTCGACGATGACCCGGATACCGAGGTCATGGGCGGTGCGCTGCAGCACCTCGAAGTCGTCCAGGGTGCCGAACAAGGGGTCGACGTTGCAGTAGTCGGAGACGTCGTAGCCGGCGTCGCGTTGCGGCGAGGTATAAAAAGGAGAAAGCCAGATGGCGTCGACGCCGAGGTCTTTAAGCTGAGGCAGTCGCGCGCTGATCCCAGCGAGGTCGCCCATGCCGTCACCGTTCGCATCGGCGAACGATCGCGGGTAGATCTGATAAATAACGGCTGTGCGCCACCATTCGGTGCCAGAGGTCAGTTCGATGCCAGAGGTCAGTTCGGTGCCAGTCATCCTGAAATGCTACGGCATCGTTGCCGGGTGCCTGTAGCGTGGGTCAAGTGGTCAGGAGCTGGCCATTGGAGTGATAATGTTTCTAGGTTGCCAAAACGCGGTGTTGCGACTGTTCTTTGGTTGCTCTGCCCCCTTAGCTCATTGGTAGAGCACTTCCTTGGTAAGGAAGAGGTAGTGGGTCCGATTCCCACAGGGGGCTCAGGCTTGGAAGCGAACAGCCGACAAGTCGCGGCGGGGTAGCTCAGTTGGTTAGAGCACACGGCTCATAATCGTGGTGTCGCGGGTTCAATTCCCGCTCCCGCTACAAAAACCCCGGATTTCTGCGGAAGTCCGGGGTATTTTTTCGCCGATTTTGGGCCAACCCCGCATAAACCCCGCAGATTGAAAACGTTTGAAGCAACCGCCTCATCGTCCTCAGGTCGGGAAATTAGCCAATCTGCGTGTGCTTGAAGCCACCAGCGCAGAGGGAAATTTCCCTGCTCCGAGGTCGTTCAAAATGCGACCACGACTCGCTGTCCCCCGCGGATTTAGATAGCGGACAGCAGGGAGTTCATCGTCTCAGCTGCGCGGACGCCGCCGGTGTTTTTCGCCATGTAGACGTCTTGCGTTAGAGACGGATTGGCATGGCCCAAGTATTCCGCAATCTCACGTGCGCTCAGCCCGGATTGGTCGAGAGCTGTCGCCACCGTTTTTCGAAAGCTATGAGTGGTCACGCCTGGGTAGCCCACCCGTTCACGAGCCATCCGCCAGTCTCGTGATGTATTGCGAGGATCCCGAATGTTGCCGTGCATAGTTGGAAAGACAAGGTCGTGATTATTCTGGATTCTAAACGTCGACTGCCTCTGGCGGAGCAACTTGACAAGGGACTGCGGAATCGCAATCGTGCGCACGCCAGCCCTAGTCTTCGTGTGGTCCTGCAGGAGAACACCTTTTCCGCGAGCACGGATCACATTCGCATTGATGGCGACGGTGCCAGCATCTAGGTCAAGTGCGGACCAGCGAACGGCGAGCACTTCTCCAAGGCGGCATCCCGTACCAGCTAGAAACACAATCACGTCAGCAGCGTCAAGTTCGTTCAGACGGGTGTCGGCACGCACTGCGGAAAGTAAAGCTGGAAGCATGGGAAGAGGAATAGCCGTGGCGCCTTCTCGTAGGCGCGCAATGTTGTCTATCTCTCGGACGGGATTGACAAGTATCGCATCGGACCGAGCGGCCACGCCCATCATCCCCGAGAGCACCGCACGGCAAGCTTTGGCGGCACCGTGCCCGTGCTTCTCGACGACTTCGCTAATAAATCGTCCCAAGCGCTCTGTCGTGGCCTCCGACACGGCCAGTGAACCAATTTTTGGTTTGATGTGATGCTCGATTGTCTGCCGATACGTGTCTACGGTGCGTGGCGCACGATCCGCCTTCGTCAACAAGAAACGATCAGCAAGTTCTGAAAGCGACGTTTCTCTTTTCACGACACTTGTCGATGATGAACGCACCGTGGTGAGGGCGGACATGAGTGATGCTTGGGCTTTAGCCTTTGACGGTGCGAATCGTTCAATCTGACGGAGTGTTCCGTCGTCAAACCGATACCGTGTGCGTGCGCGCCACCGTCCCGGTGATATTTCCGACGCGCTGATGACTCCGTGACTGGTGACGGGAACGCGTGGCCTCACCATGACGTACCTCCTCAGAGCCCCTCGACCCTATTATTCCTCGAACAGAACGCCTTTGGCGTCGCGGAATTTGTCAAGCCGGATGAGGCCAGTGGGAGTGAGGCGGCTAGTTTGGCCTCGGTGCTGTCGGTGGGTTTGTTGATCCAGGCGGTCGCCGGA
>NZ_JADOUX010000032.1:0-18879 GCF_015751745.1 Cryobacterium sp. CAN_C2 | reverse complement strand
AAGACGTGCAAGCCCGCCAACTCGAGCTCGCTGTTCTGGCTACGGAGCTCAAGAGACTCATCGACGCCAGTCACGGGCGCGACCCGGTCGAATGCCAGGAGGCAGACATCTGCAACATCATCACCAACCCCGGACACACCGACGAGGACAAACATCGGAAAGGGAAAGCCGCCTCCTCTCCTCGCTAGGAGCGTGGTTCGGTAGTCGCATAAACGGCCTTTGGCCTTGACCCCGTTTCATGGACACGGGTTAAGCGGCGAGTTGAACTTCTGCCTGCTGTGATGAGTATTGCATCTCGAAGTCCACGGGGCTGACTTGCCCGATCGAGGAGTGACGCCGGCGCCGGTTGTAACGGTCCTCGATCCACGCGCCGACCTCGAGCGCCGCACGGTTCTTAGTCGGCCAGACGCGGCGGTAGTAGAACTCGGTTTTTAATGTCGCGAAGAAGCTTTCGGCCATCGCGTTATCCCAGCAAATACCGGTCAATCCCATCGACCGGGTGATGCCGTTCGCGGCAGCGAACGCGATGATCTGAGCTGACGCATACTGCGTTCCGCGGTCGCTGTGAAAAATTACCTGCGACGGCAGGCCCTCTCGCAATGCGAGCGCCATCGTGAGGGCGTCCTCGATCAGGTCCGTTCGCGTGTGGTCCGCGATCGCCCACCCGATCACGCGGCGGCTGTGGGCGTCGATGACGGTCGCCAAGTACACCCAGCCCTCCCACGTCCTCAAATAGGTAATGTCGCCCACCCAGACCTGGTTCAGCGCCCCGGTGTCCCACTCCCGTTTCACGGCGTCGACCGGATAGGCGTCCTCGTGGTCGATGATCGTGGTGGTCTTCCACTTCTTCGGGCAGATCCCCACCAATCCCAGTGACCGAATGACTTTCGCGACCGTTTTACGCGACACGATCTCCCCATCGGCGCGCAGATCGACGAGGACCCGAGGAGACCCGTAAACCTCATCGGAATCACCGTGGAAGAAGGCGACTTTCTGCTCGATATGCACCCGCCGCAGTTCGGCCGACGAGGCCTCACGGCCGGTCCAGGCGTAGTAGCCCGAACGCGATACCTCGAGCAATCGGGCGGTGCGGACGATGGTGAAATTGTTCTTCTCCGCCAACATCAGTTCGAACGCTTGCCGTTCGTATCCGATGCTTCCTGGGCGAAGAAGATGGACGCTTTTTTTAGGAACGCCCGATCAAGTTTCAGGTCAGCATTTTCTTTGCGTAACCTCAGCAACTCGGCCCTCTCGGACTCCGTCACCGCCGTCTCGCCGGTGTCGTTACGAGTCTTGAACGCGGTCACCCAACGGCCCACGGAGGCCTCGTTGATTCCGAGCTCACGGGCCACATTCACGACCGCCCGGCCAGTGTTGATAACCAGCTTCACGGCCTCGTCTTTGTATTCAGGAGTGAACTCCCGACGGGTCTTTGCCATAGTGAACATTCTCTCTTAGAAGGTGTCCACTCAACGGGGGCAAGGCCAGGAGGAATAGCTCGGTGATGACGATGGCGGCTTCCCAGCCGGCGAGGGAGCCAAACGCGTTGCGGAGCATCGCGGTGATCGGTGCCGAGTACGGGAAATAGGTGAACAGCCGCACGACGGGGCTGTTGGGGTCCGAGAGAACCAGCGACAGAAAGTAGAGCGGGACGATCATCAGGATGATCAGTGCCAAGAACCAGCTGCCGGCGTCTCTAGCGGTGGGCATGACCGCCCCGATTGCGACCAGGGTTCCGGTGAACAGGGCGAACCCGCCGAGGGCCAGCAGGGCACCGATGATCATCTGTATGGGATCGAAGGTGAAACTGTTCAGGTCAATGTCCGGCAGGTTCAACGAGGTGCGGAAGAACACGTAGGCGACCAGCACTTGAACGAAGCCGACGATGAAGAGGGAGATGATTTTCCCGCCGATCAGCGCGGTGGGGTGCACGGTGGTGAGGATCATCTCCGTGACCCGGTTTTCTTTCTCTTCCAGGGTGCTGGTGAGCATCTGGTTGGAGAGCAAAGTGAAAACAAGGAAGAAGACTACCACGAAGATCAGTGGGGGAATCATACCCATGAACCCGGCCGCTTTCTCCCCCTTGGTGAACGTGGTGGCGGTGCCGGAGACGTTGCCTTGCGCCAACGCGGTCAGGGCGGGATCGCCGATCTGGTCCTGGGCGCTGGTGATCAGGACCTGGGTCGCCACACCGTTATACTCGCCGTTGCCGAAGAGTCCCTTATCGACCCCGTACACCTGGGTGGTTTGCGTGGCTGGGTTCGCCGGGTAGACGAAGTGGGCGACCTCTTCCCCCGCCTTCACCGCTGCGATCGCCGCCGCCTCATCGGTGACGGCTGTGCCACCCAACGCGGTCGCCACGGCCGGGTCGACATGGCCGGACGCGTCACTGTAGGTGAAGGTGAGTTTCGCATCGGATTGGGCGTCGAAGGTGTTCGCGGACGACGTGTTCCCCAGAGTCACCAAGGCAATCACGATGCCGATCGCGATCGGGACTAGCAGGGTGATGAACCAGAACTTCTTCTTACCCAGTGTCCGGCTCACTTCGAACCCGATAACGGTACGGAGGTTGTACTGACCCGAGAGCAGCGGCAGCGACGCGCCGCCCGCGACGCTGACACCCCGGAACCTCAGACTCCGCATTCGCCGTGACGGATGCCGCATTCTGACGTAGACGGTTGACGCACCAACCCGCGTTACTTAAGAATGCGAATGAGCTTTTTATTGGCGAACTCTGCGATGCCGAAGCGACCCAGTTCGCGACCGAAGCCGGACCTCTTCACGCCGCCAAAGGGAAGCTCCGCGCTGTCAAGGAGCGAGCCGTTGATGAAGACCATCCCGGCCTCGATCAGATCAGCGACGCGCAGGGCCTGCTCCGCATCCGACGTGAAGAGGTAAGAGCTCAGGCCATACGGGATGTCGTTGGCCACCTGCACCGCCTCGGCCTCGCTCTCCACGCGGTAGATGGCGGCCACAGGGCCGAAGAACTCTTCCCGGTAGGCGTCACTCTGCGGGGATACACCGGTGAGCACCGACGGGGAGAAGAAGGCGCCGTCGCGCCGCCCGCGCAGAACAACTGTCGCCCCCTGGGTCTCGGCGCGCCGGAGCTGCTCCTCGAGGTTCTCGGCCGCACCAAGCGAGGAGAGCGGGCCCATTGTCGTATCCGGCGACGTCGGATCTGCGGGCACGACACCGCCGATCTTCGCTGTGAAGAGTTCCACAAAGGCGTCGAACAGGTCATCGATCACAATGAAGCGCTTAGCTGCGTTACAGGCCTGGCCGGAGTTGATTACGCGCGCGGCGACGGCCGCATCGACGGCTTCCTCGAAGTTGTCGGTGCTGAGCAGGATGAACGGGTCTGATCCGCCCAGTTCGAGAACGACCTTCTTGAGGTTGCGACCAGCAACCTCGGCAACTGCGGCCCCGGCACCCTCCGAACCGGTCAGCGAAACGCCGCACACCCGAGGATCCGCGATGATGTCCGCGATCTGGGCGTTCGACGCATAAAGGTTGCGGTAGGCGCCCGCGGGGAAGCCGGCATCCGCGAAGATCTGCTCGATGGCGGCGGCGGATTCGGGGCACTGCGAGGCGTGCTTGAGCAGGATCGTGTTGCCGAGCACGAGGTTCGGGCCGGCGAAACGGGCAACCTGGTAGTAGGGAAAGTTCCATGGCATGATGCCGAGAAGCACGCCCAGGGAGGTGTTGCGCATGAACGCCGAACCCTCACCGCCGAGCAGCTCGATTGGTTCGTCAGCAAGGAAGGCCTCGCCATGGGTGGCGTAGTACGCGTAGATGTCCGCTGAGAAGTCGACCTCGCCCAGGGCTACCGTAAGAGGCTTGCCCATCTCACGCACGATCAGGCCGGCCAGGTGCTCCCGGCGCTCGGAGTGCAGGTCCGAGACACGCTGCATGAGGGCGGCCCGCTTGGCCACCGACGTGCGGCGAGAAAACTCACTGTGGGCACGATCTGCCGCCCCGATAGCCTCGGTCACCTCAGCATCCGTTGCCAAACCAAAGCTCGGTCCGCTAGCCCCGGTGGCGGGGTTCGTGACTGCATATTTACTCATGATCTCTCCACACATTTCATCGCTGACGCCCATCGAGAATGAGCCCACTACGACCAAAGCCAGACCCAACTCCTGTCCTTACAGTCTGCAGCAGTCAAGGTTTTGGGGAAACCTTTTGCGTGCACCCATCTCGCGAGGTGTCAGGAACTGAGCGCGACTTCACCCAATGTCCGTCACCTAAGATCAGCTGTCCGGCATCGATCTTCGCGAGCAATCCGTCCAAGGATCCCTAACGGACGGCTGCTTTCAAGCCGCGAAGAAATCGAGCCAAATGGAAGATTTTATCCACCCTTCACGCTCGTCGCATTACCGACGGCTACGCACGAACGCGTGCTTATGCAGCTAAGGATCATTCGTTCTCGTCGTCTCTCGGTTCGGTTGATTCTTCGCTCATTTGTAGACCTCTGCATCATCCTTGGGGCACTAATCGGCTGTCGTTGGCGGTAGGCCACTTACGGCGGTCCGGCTAGTGCGCCGACGATTACCGGGAGATTCCACGGTCCGGCCGGTACGGTATCGAGGCAACGAGCGCCCCGTGGGTACTGTGATCGAATGGGAACACAATGACAGGCATCACGCTGGCACCAGTGAAAAGAACAGCGTGGCGGGTGAAATCGCAGATAACCAGGTCACGCATGCTTCAGGCGGTCAAAGCCGCCGTCGCCGTCGGCATTGCGTGGTCTGTCGCGCCGTATTTGCCCGGGGTCGCCGACGAGTATCCCTACTACGCGCCGCTCGGCGCCCTCGTGAGCATGTACCCCACGCTGATGGGTTCGGTGAGAAATTCCCTGCAAACCCTCGGGGGTCTTGCCGTCGGGATTCTGCTCGCCGCGGCAGTGCTCGTCGTCAGCGCGCCGAATGTAGTGACCATTTCGGTGGCCGTCGGCGTCGGTTCGCTGATCGCTGCCACCGGGTGGTTCGGCGCTAACCGCGAATACATCCCGGTCACGGTCTTGTTCGTGCTCATCGTGGGCGGCCCTGACGCCGACGCGTATTCCATCGGATACCTCTCGCAAGTCAGCTTCGGGATTGTGATCGGGCTCCTGGTCAACATGTTGATCTTTCCTGCGCTGAGCCTCGACGCCGTCGGCCGGCAACTCTCGCACTATCGCTCGGCGCTGGCAGATCATCTGTCCGAGGTCGCTGAAGCCCTGGCCGAGAGCTGGCCGCCGGAGCGCGACGGCTGGGCATCCCGCAATGACGCCGTCGTCAGCATCTCCCGCGACGTGCGGGCCGCGTTGCACTATGCCGACGAAAGCCGCAAAGCTAATCCGCGGGCTCGAATCCACCACCGAGACCTGAGTGCTGACTACGACGACTTGGCTGCCCTCGAAACCGTCACTTTCCACGTGCGGGATCTCACATATGTTCTTACCGGGGCGGTGTGGGGCACCCCGGTCGCTGTCGAGCTGAAACCGGAGTTGCGCCCGTCGCTGAGTCTGGCCCTTGACGCGGTGGCTGCGGTGCTCCGCGACTGGGATTCGGGAAAGACTGAGCTGACAGCGTATTCCGCCGCGGAGAACGCGCTTACGTCCCTCATGACCGAACTGGATCAACGGCGTGACCCGGCGCCAGCGACGTCGATGGGCGCCGCGACCGCCATCGCCATGGACATCGCCCGCATCCTCGCAGCCCTGAGCCCCCGGCTCGAACAGCCCCCGACCCGCGCCACTGCTGCCTAGTCGCGGAGAGTGCACCCCATGAGGTTTGACATCGGCACAGTTCTCTGGCTGACTCAGAGGCGAAGTACTTCTTGCCCAAGAACCCGGTAGCGCCACTGTCTCTCGCCATACCGAGGGAGCATCACATGAATCTTTTTGTCATCGTCGCCATCATCGCGGTTGTCCTTCTTCTTGTCGGTGGTTTTGTTCAGGCTTTCCATTTCCTGCTCTGGATTGGCGCCATCCTCTTGGTCATCGCGATCATTGGGTGGCTCGTACGCACCATGTCCGGCCGCGGCCGCAAATCCGTGTGAGCGACCGGCCGACCTGCTCAGCAAGCTAACCTCGAAGAAGAAAATAACCCCTGTTGCTTCCACCGCTTGAAACCGCCGTTCTTCAACGCGTCCCTAATTACGAGAAGCCCGAGAACGGCTGGCTGGTGCCATTCCGAGAAGCCAATCGACCAGATGTATAAAGTCGCCTATTTGGACACTCGCAGGCATCTCAACAAAGGTTCCTTTGACGAGACCACCACCGACACGTCATCTCAAACCTCTTCAAGGACGCACAGGAAGATCCTGTCGACGGAAGACTACTTGGGGCGATGGTAAGGATATCCAAATGAATCGAAACCATGCTCAAGGTGCCGATGCCTGGGACGAGTCAGGCATCCAGTATTCCTATCAGGGGGCCTATGTGGACAGGGTTGCGTCCCTCCGAGTGGATGCTCCTATCTGTGTCAAGCAGCTGTGAGGTCTTTGTGTTGGCTGGTTGCGGTGAGCCAAGTTTGGCACCGTGCTGCGAGTTCGGCGTCGGTGCGTTGGCCGATCTCGAGGCGGCGGAGGCGCTGATACTGAGGAGAGAGCCGCAGAAAGTCTTGGTCAGTACGCAGACGCGCGTATTGCCCGGCTCCGATCCCGCTGGAGCTCCAAAAAGTTCTCACTGACGTCAGGCGATACGGGACACTTGAACTGTCACGGTGGCGTCGTGGCCATCAGGGATGTTCTGGAGCAGGGCGTCGGCTACACGTGTGGCGGTGTCGGGCGTGGCAATATCAATGCTGGTGCCCACGCGCACAGTCATAGCGGTCGTGGCCCCGTCCGTGCGGACGTCGACGCGGTCGAGGCGTTGCGGGTCCCCGGTCACGACGGCGGTGAGCAGGTGTGAGATTTGGGTGAGCGTGGGGGCAGGGGGGTAGACAGCGGTGACTCCGTCCACGGCGTGGACCCGTGCCGTGAGCAGGTCTTCGTCGAGAGGGTGGGCGTCCTCGTTGCTGGTGACGCTCATCGCTTCTCCTTGTCCCATTCCTTGTCGGTGCTGTCTCGGTGCAGGTCTTCGATGGTGATGTTGATTGCGGTGACGTTTAGTGCGGTGTGCGTGGCGAGAGCGTCGGAAATGAGCGTTCGCAGCGTGTGTGCGGCATCGGGGATGGGTTGGTTCCAGAGGACGCTGGCGGTGACGGAAACGTCGACGGGGGCGCCGGGTTCCTCAACGTTGCCCTCAAGATGGGAGGTGCCGATCAGCAATCCAGGGACGGTATCGCCCACGGTTCGGATCAGGGCGAGAACCGCGCCTTCGGTGACGCTGAGATCCACACGTGTGTCGGGGTGAGGCAGTGGGAGAGATCGCCCGGCGCGTACCTCATGGTGGATGTTCGTCATGATGTCCTGAAACCAGTTATACGGCGGAGCTGGCAAGTCAGCGACATCTTGCGCTATCAGGTCCTGAAAAAGCTGCGACACCCGGGCGAGGCCTTGGAGCGCATTGAGGCACTCGGGGCAGGTCTCAATGCGGGGGTCCGACGGAGTACGGCCAGCTGCAAGATAAGCGCTGAGTTCTTCCACGGTTTTTCCGCAATCAAGGGTTCTGGGTTCGTTCTCGTTCACCGCCATCCCTCCATCTGTGCGTAGATGCTGGCTCGGGCTCGGGCCAGTTTGCCGCGCACGGTCGCTGTGGGTAGTTCCATTTCTTGCGCGATATCGTCGTAGCTGAGTTCTCCGACCTCGCGCAGTAGCCAGCATCGACGTTGGTCTTCTGGCAGTGTGTCAAGCGCCGCTGAGAGCGCCTTCAGCTGCGCGTTTCTCACGGCAACATTTTCCGGTTGCGTATCGGCGGGCAGCGCCGATACCGGATCAGGAAGTTCTACCTCAGCGGGTTTTCGTCGCAGGGAGGTGAACGCGAGGCGACTGGCAATACGCATCAGCCAGGGCCGCACCGCGGCCGGATCACGCAGCTCGGGCAACCGCCGCCACGCCGTGTGGAATGCGTCTTGAACGACGTCGTCGGCATCGGCCATAGACCCAACAATCCGCGCCGTGTACGCGCGCATCAACGGGCCATGCCTACGGATCAACGTTTCGAACGCGCCGGTGTCACCGTCCACGGCCCGCCCCACCAGGATCGCGTCAGCAACGCCTTCCAAACGATCCCTATCGGGGTGTTGCACAGGTGCGCTCATGCTCCCCGAATCTTTTTTAGAGAATTTTATGACGAATCCTCGGCTCCGTGCGTCTTACTTCTTGAGCGACACTACCGCTCACACGCACCACGTCATAGTGCTTGCGTTCGCGCTTCCCAACACGTATTGAGGATGATCATGGCTAACGACAACCAGAACCCCACCGTTCCCACACCCCCCAAGCCGGCTGGTGCTGGCGCAGGCGCGTCCCGCGTAGACCGCACTGCTACCTCGCCCTCCCCGGTGGATGATTCAGCGGGCGGGCACACCACCATCGCCGATGGTGTGGTGGCTAAAGTCGCGGGAATCGCCGCCCGTCAGGTACGCGGCGTGTACGCCCTCGGTGGTGGCGGTGCTCGTGCGTTCGGGGCACTGCGCAATGTCGTCAACGCCGAGGATCTCACCCAGGGCGTCAAAGTGGAGGTCGGCGAGACCCAGGCGGCCGCCGACATCACCATTGTCGTCGAGTACCCCACTCCCGTCCACGAGGTCGCATCGGCCGTCCGTGCGGCTGTCAAGCGTGCCATCACCGATCTGGTTGGACTAGAGGTCGTTGAGGTGAACGTCGACGTTAACGACGTGCACCTGCCCTCCGACGACAAGGACGACGACTCCGAATCCCGCGTCCAGTGACAGCCACCAGAACGGGCATCATGATCGGCGCTGTCCTGGCGCTGACCTGGATCGTTTTCGGCTTCTGGGCCTTCCTATTTGTCGCCGTCGCGATGGCTATCGGGGCCCTGATCGGTCGAATTGTCGAGGGAAAACTTGATGTGTCGAGTGTCGTCTCCGCAGTCCAGGGCAAGAAAAGCTCGTCGTGACTATCACCGTCCCTGCTGTCGGTGGAAACGGAACCACCGGCGGGCGCACCCGAATCAATCCGCGTGCGCTCGACCGGATCGTCTCCACCGTCACAGCCGAAGCCTTCGGCTCCGACCCGAAGAGAACATCGGTCACCGTGACCGACGATGGCGGAACGCTCACCCTGGTGATCACCACCCCGGTGAAGGTCCCGTCGCTACTTCGAGTGAACGACGACCACAACGTGATTGGCCGGACCGGGGGGACAGTCCTTGACCGGGCAACAACCGCGCAAGCTGTCATCACGTCGCAGGTATCACGTCTGACTGGGTACCACATCGGCCGAGTCAGCATCCGCCTCACCGGAGCCGATGTGATACAAGAAAAGAGGGTCAAATGAGCGAGAACACTGCGCTCTACCAGCGAATTAAACGTCGCGAGACCCACTCATCACGCAGTGGACTGGCGATAACCCTCGCGGTGATCGTGATCCTCGCTTCTGCCTACGCGATCACCGAGATGATCCTGCACCTTGCCGGTCAACCGGCGCTGGTCAGCGACATGTTTGGAGTTGCCCAGGCAACAGCGGGTCTGGCGGAGTACACCGCCGGGATCGTCATCGCCGTGGGTATCGTCACCGCTCTGATCGGACTCATCAACGTGACGGCCTCCCTCACCGCGGGACGCCGGGCACGGCACCTCGTCGAGACGGAGAAGACCTCAGCGGTGGTGGACAACGCGGTGATCGCCTCCGGGCTAGCCCGTCACGCCGCCTCCGCCGGGAATATCAGCCCGGACAACGTCACGGTCAGCGTCTCGCACCGCTCAGCAGTGGTGAGGCTGACCCCGGCGATCGGTGCGGCTATCGATACGAGCGCGGTGACCGCAGCGGTGCAGGAACAGCTGGACTCGTACGCTCTCATCCCGAAAGTGCGGCCGCGAGTCGTCATCGACGAACATCGGAACGGCGGATCATGAACAACACCAACAGGTTCCTGAACCGCACCTTCTCCTTCATCGTCGGCCTCATACTTGTCGCCTTGGGTGTGGGCGTGATCCTTGTGGCCACGATCCCGCAGGTCAGAGACGAATACAAGAACACCGCCCCGACGGTGGTCGACAACGTGACCAGCTGGTTTGTCGCCGTTCCCATCCCGGGACTTCAGCACAGCTGGTGGTTCATCGCCCTGATCGCGGCTCTGGTGCTTCTGATCATCCTGTTGGTGGTGTTTATATTCCGGCAGGGCCACGGCCACACCGGAACTCTCTTCACCGATACGCCAGCAGGTCAGGGGCAGATCACCGTGGATTCCAAAGTCGCCGAGCAACTGATGCAATCAGCCCTCGATGAGCACGCCGAGCTCGTCTCCTCGCGGGTCAGTACCTACGAGGTCAACGGCACACCCGTGCTGAAGATCTCGACCACCGCCCGCCGCGGTGTGTCCCCCAAACAGATCGTCGAGGACGTCGAGAATACTCTCGCCTCCCTCAACGTCCTACTTGGCCGGGACGTCCCCGCCGCAGTCCAAATCAGCGGAGGATTTCGAGCCGCCACCAGCAAACCCACCCGTCTCCGGTAATGAGCGCCACCCTGCACTCGTCTGGAACGACCTGGACTGGGCAGATCCACGCCGAGGCACCCTCTCTACGTGGACAAAGGTGATGATGTGACGTTCTGGAGTAGAACAGTATCTCAGCAACGACCACGTGCGGTCTGGTTCGCGCTCGGCACAGGAATCCTCGGCTGTCTAGCAGTGACAATCCTTGTCCTCGTCCCCGTCCTCTCGCTCATCAGAACCGGACTCGGGTTCGCTCCCTTCATGCGACTTCCGGTAGCCCAGATCGACGTCGCGACCGTCGGCGGGTACGCCCTCGTCCTCGGACTACTGGCCCTCACCGGCTTGAGCCGAAACGGAGCCTGGTCCTGGATCCTCACAATCGTCGCGACAATCTCCTGTCTCACAGTATCCATTTACCCCTTGTTCGCCGTCGCCTTCGCAGCAGTCGACAACGCCGGCGACGCTATCCCCTGGATTGTCGACTGGATCACTCGCATCCGCGACGGCATCCCCTAACGCACCACCTGTAAGCACATCCGCACCACCCACCCCTGTCCTTGCACCGCCCCACGTCTACACAAAGGAACTTCATCATGGGCTTCTTCGGTTTTCTTCTCCTCGGCCTCCTCGCCGGCGCCATTGCCAAACTCATCCTTCCTGGCAAGCAGTCCGGCGGATGGTTCATCACACTCATCCTCGGAGTCGTCGGAGCGTTCCTCGGCGGATGGCTCGGTGGTCTCCTCTTCAACGCTCCCCTCGAAGACTTCTTCAGCCTCCAAACCTGGATTCTCGCCATCGTCGGATCTCTCATCGTCCTCCTCATCTACGGCTTCATCGCAGGCCGACGCCGCGCCTAACCCCCCGCCAGCCCCAGAACGCACTGGACCACGAGAACGGCCCACCCCGCAGTCAATGCCGCCCTGTCCGGGCGAAGGTAAGTCGACTGCGAAGGAGCACCTATCTCCGGGGGCGTCGAGCTCCAGGACCGAAATCTCGTCGTCGACAAACGAAATGGATACGTCCCACCGTGCGCCCGCTGACCCCGGGCACACGCTCTGCCGCCTCGCGTAACACCCACAACTCCATCACCGTGATCGCGAGGACCGGAATCCGCGGTGAATGGGTCATCACTCGGTCAAGCCCCAACCGGTGATATCGTCCGCCGCAAAGTGCGGGCCCGAATCGCACGGTCAGAAATTTGCTTCACATTCCACACTGAATCACTATCAAGGAGGACCCATGAGTGGTCGCAATACAGTTATTAGAAGCCTGCACGACATCGGCCTTGCCGCCTGGTTTGGCGGATCTTTGATGGGCGCCGTCGGATTGAACGGTGCCACCGCTGAGGCCGCCTCCCCGCGCGATCGGCTCCGGCTGTCATCGCTCGGCTGGGCCAAATGGGCACCCGTGCAGCTGGCGGCGCTGCTCGCCCACGGCATCGGCGGTATCGGACTCATCGGCGCCAACAAAACCCGCCTCGCCGCGCAGCAGGAAAGCCGCACCAACACGACCTGGAAAACTATCGTGACCGTCCTCGCCGGGGCAACGACGGCGTACTCAGCAATTCTTGGCCGGACGATGAAAAAGCACCAAGACGAACCCACCGAGGGTGTCACGGAACCTGCGGACGGCGCCTCCGACCGTCTCGCGTCGGCGCAGCGTCAGCAACGCATCTTGCAATGGGCCACCCCTGCACTCACCCTCGTGGTGATTGTGCTCGCTGCCCAGCAAGGCGAACAGCAACGACCGCTTAAGGGACTCCTGCAGACCATCCTCAAAAATTTCCGCAAATAACAGGCTCGCTCAACCACTTCCCGGTGCTTGAGCACTGCACCATCTCATCATCATCACTTCGTGAACCCAGGCCCCGTCCACGCCGCGAAAAATCTCTTGCCATCGTGGTCGCCCACCATTGGAGCTTCTATGTCAAATATCAACGACCGTCTCAACAACGACAATGCTTACAATTCTGCCGGGCCGTTAAGGACATCCGTCCCGAGCCCGGTTGCAGCCCGTTCTGCCGGCAGTCCCGCCCCGACCGGAGACCGCGTCAACGAACGAGAAAAAGCACAATTCGGGGGGATGAAGTTTGGATCGGCCTTCTTCGGCTGGCTCACCGCCACTGGAACTGCGGTGATCCTCACCGCGGTGCTGGCCACGATCGGCACAGCCATCGGGGTTGGTACCAACCCCGATGCTAGCCAGGTAGCCAACACGGCGTCGGACAACGCCGGCACCATCGGAGCGGTCGCCATGACGGTCTTCGCCGTCATAGTGCTCATCGCGTACTACTGCGGCGGGTACGCCGCCGGGATGATGGCACCCTTCGACGGCATCAAGCAAGGCGTCGCGGTGTGGTTGTGGACGATCATCATCGCCATCGTCCTCGCCATTGTCGGCCTCATCGTCGGCAGCCAGACCGATGTCCTCTCGGGCCTCAGCAGCGTGCCCCGCATCCCACTTAATGGCGATGACGTGACCGCCGCCAGCATCACCACCGCCGTGATCGCACTGGTCATCAGCCTCCTCGGCGCAATTCTCGGCGGCCTCGCTGGCATGCGCTACCACCGCCGGGTTGACAACGCTGGCCTCGGCCGCTGACGAAACTGCCCACCGCAACTTCAACACCGCACGACCAATCCGCACCCACCCCACCCAAGAAATGAGAAACGAATGATCAACACGAACAATGTCAACGACCTGATCGGCGCCGAGGTGTATGTGATCGGCGACGACAAGATCGGAACCGTCGGGCAGGTGTATGTCGACTCCGATACTCAAGCTCCTACCTGGGTCACCGTCAAAACCGGCCTGTTTGGTGGGTCGGAGACCTTCGCACCTCTGGACGATGCGACGTTCGACGACGGAATCGTGCGGGTCGGGTACGAGAAGTCGATGGTGAAAGATGCCCCCCCGCATTGACGATGACGGCGCGCTGAGCGAAGAGAAAGAATCCTCCCTTTACCGCTACTACGGCAAGTAAAAAAGCCCCCGTGCGACGGATGCCGGCCTCTACGACCGAGACGCGGACGCCGACGCCGACGCGACCACGGGCTACGACACCTCCGGTCCGACCACCGATACGGCGATGACTCGCTCTGAGGGGCACCTGCAGGTCGGTATCGAGAAAGTCGAAACTGCTCGTGCACGACTTCGCAAGCACATCGTCACCGAAAACGTCACGACCAGCGTCCCGGTCAGTCATGAAGAAGTCACCCTGCAGCGTGAACCCATCACCGACGCGAATCGGGGCGATGCCACCGCCGGACCCGAACTCAGCGAGGAGGAGCACGAGGTCGTCCTCTCCGGGGAGCGCGTGGTCACCAGCAAGGAAACCGTTCCCGTGGAACGTGTCGCGCTCGGCACAGAAACCGTCACGGAGCAGCAGCAGGTCGACGCCGAAGTTTCCCACGAGGAAATCGAACTCGTCGACCCTGACACCGATACCGCACCCACGAAATAACCCCCGACACGGTCATGCCGGTCAGTAATCCCTACGCCGTTGGACGGCATGACTCTCCCCGGGAATCGACCGCAGGCGGCCGATCCCCCGTTACGCCTCAATTTTTAGTTCACATCTTGGAAAGGTTTCTCCCGTGGATTTTCCCGCCGTGCTTCAAAACGGACTAGCGGCAGTGATTGCCTTCGTCCCGTTGGCGTTGCTGTTTTTGCTCATCCTTATCGTCGGCCTCATCGTTGCCAAGGTGCTCTCCAAGGCGTTGGCGAAGCTGTTGGAAAAAGTCGGCTTCGACCGAGTCGTGGAACGCGGCGGGATCAAAAAAGCTTTCGCGAACTCCAATCTGGATCCCTCCGACATCATCGCTAAGATTTTGTATTACACACTGGTACTGTTCGTCCTCCAGTTCGCTTTTGGTGTCTTTGGTCCGAACCCGGTCAGTGACCTGCTCGCGGGCATCATCGCGTTCTTGCCGAAGATCATCGTGGCGATCATCATCATCGTCATCGCCGCAGCGGTTGCCGCGGGTGCAAAGGGCCTGATCCAAACCACGCTGGGGGGGCTCTCCTACGGTAAGGCACTGGCCAATATCGCCGCGGTGTTCATCTTGTTCATTGGCATCACCGCAGCGCTGAACCAGATCGACGTTGCTACCACCGTCACCACACCAATCCTCATTGCCGTCCTGGCTATCATCGCCGGCGTCATCATCGTCGGAGCCGGCGGAGGACTGATCAAGCCCATGCAGGCACGGTGGGAGGCCTACCTCAGCAAAGCTGAGGAAGAGGCCCCCAAAATTCAACACCAGGCCAAAAACGCGCCCAGCATCGCCGAGCAGGCCGAGCACGCCGAGCAGCGCGCAGAGAACGCCACCGCCTCCTCCCCTGCGGCACGACGAGCACGTTAAGCCCATCGGTCGGCCCCGCCCACCGGCGGGGCCGACCTCCACCCCACACCAGCCAGCATCCACTTCACCCCGAGGACACCGTGTTTCGCTACCTTCGCTACCTCCCCATTCTCCTGCCCGTCGTGAGGCGGCTACTCCGCAACCGGAAAGCCGGACCAGGCACCCCTGGGCCTGCATCCGCCCCCAAACGACGACGTTAAAAGGCCCCGCCTAGGCATCAGCACATCTCAGTTCACTTACTTACTCACTGCACGTCACCGGCTCTAGCTAACGAAAGAAGACACATCATGGGCTTTTTCGGATTTCTCCTCCTTGGCCTCCTCGCTGGCGCCATTGCCAAACTTATCCTCCCCGGCAAACAGGCCGGCGGCTGGGTCATCACTCTCCTCCTGGGCGTCGTCGGCGCCCTGCTCGGCGGGTTCCTCGGTAGCGCGCTCTTCAACGCCCCCCTCCAAGACTTCTTCTCCCTTCAGACGTGGCTTCTGGCCATCGCCGGATCGATCATCGTCCTCCTGATCTACGGAGCACTCGTTAACCGACGCAAATCATGAACGATCAGATACCCGACCTAGATCCGGGACAGCTTCGGAACACACTGGGAGATCGGGCACCTCTTAAGGTCACCCGTCACGAACAACAACTCCGGATCTCCACCCGGGTCGTTCCTTTCGAGCGCGTCCGGATCGAACGGTTCATCGTCACGGAGCAACGAACTTTCACCGTCGACATCAAGCGTGAAGAAATCCGCATCATTCGAGAACGAATCTCGGGAGCAGACACCGGGGTCGCCGCGCCCGCACACCTACAGGAGCATCCGCGTGAAGACCTCGTTATGATCCTCAGTGAAGAACAAGCGATCATCACGAAAAAAATTGTGCCGGTCGAACGTGTACGCCTGCACACGCACGTCGTCACCGAACTGCAGGAAGTCGTTGAAGAACTCGGTCGCGAGCACATCGACGGCGTGCACACCATGGATGTGTGACATCCGCATCATGGGCAACTTCCAGAGAACAGGTGGAGACCAATGACCGATTCGAGCCACGGCAACACCACGGATAAGCGGATGGCGGCCGTGATCTACAATCCAATCAAGGTCGACCTCGACGCGATCAAGGCCGCTGTCGCGCGGGAGGAAGAAGCCGCGGGCTGGAATGCCACACGGTTCGTTCCGACCTCCGAAGAGGACCCCGGGCAAGGCGCGGCGCGGGACGCTCTCTCTGCCGGAGCGGACATGGTCATCGTCGCCGGCGGCGACGGAACAGTCCGAGCCGTTGCGGAGATCGTGCACGACAGCAACGCGGCCCTAGCCTTGGTTCCCTCCGGAACGGGCAACCTCCTCGCGCGCAACCTCAAGCTGGTCCTCGAGGACGTGGACCAGTCAGTCCACACCGCGTTCACCGGAGTGGATCACCCCGTTGACGTTGGTCTCATTGACCTGCGACGTGGAAATGGCACACAGACCACACATGCTTTCCTGGTCATGGCCGGCCTCGGACTGGACGCGAAAATGCTCGTCAACACCGACGAGAAGCTGAAGAAGAAAGTCGGGTGGTTGGCGTACGTGAGCGCCATCACGAAGTCTCTACGGGACAAGAGCGAACTCCACGTCAAATACCAGCTCGATGATGGTCGCGTGCACGCTATTCGTGCTCATACCATCATCATCGGAAACTGCGGATCCCTCCAAGCCAACGTTCAACTGCTGCCGGACGCAGCCGTTGATGATGGTTTTTTTGATATCGCCGTCCTCCGCCCCGAAGGGATCGTGAGCTGGGTGCAGGTCGGCGTGAAAGTGTTCTGGGAAAATGGTGTCCTCCACCGCAGCAAGGTCGGCCGTTTGCTCGCCACCAAAGAAGTCGATTCCCTCACCTACGTCAAAGCGAAGACGATGGCGATGCGCCTGAACAAAGCCGACGAGATCGAACTCGACGGCGACAGTTTCGGCAAAATCACAGCACTCAAGACACAAATTAAACCTGGCGCAGTCCGGATACGCGTACCGCAACCAGAGCCCGCTCCCGCCCCGTAACCCACCAACACACAATCGTCACAAGGAGTTTCATGGAAACCTGGCACGGCACCGCCTACCCCCATGGGTGCAACCTACGCCGGCACGGGAACCATTTTCGCGCTATTCAGCGAGGCCGCCGATCGGGTCGAGTTGTGTCTGTTTGCTGATGACGGAGTGGAAAATCGCATCGAAGTCATCGAGTCCAGTGCCTTTCAGTTACACATAGACACTGGATTGCAGGACCAAGAGACTGGTTCGCAGGTCTCGGGTTGGTGTGACTCGCTTTTACACTGACACCCTCAGGGGTTGTCTTTCAGTGGATTTGTCCACCGGCCCGGGCCGTTCGACCGTGGCTTCGGGTGGGACATGACTTGATAGGAGCTTGACCAGTAAATCGTCCCACCTTTGTGTTGTCTGCCCACCCGAGCCGCGGTGACCGTTGCCACTTCATCGAGGAAGGACACCTGTCATGACAATCATGACAACAGCATCAGAAATCATCAAGATCGACCCCGCGGTCACCAGCATTTACGCGGGCGTAGATACTCATCGTGATACGCACCATGTCGCGCTCGTCGACCACGTCGGACGAGCTGTCGCGGACAAAGAATTCCTTGCGACAGGAGCCGGCTACCGTCAGATCATCGGCTTCCTTCACCACAATGGACCGGTCGACGCGATCGGCGTTGAAGGCACCGGGTCCTATGGCGCAGAGCTCGCGCGCGTCCTGCGGAGTGAAGGGTTCACCGTCCTGGAGGTGATGCGCCCCAACCGTCAGCGCCGCCGATTGTCGGGGAAATCTGATCCCCTCGACGCACTGCAAGCGGCCATGACGGTTCTCGCTGGGCGAGGGTTAGCGACGCCGAAAGAGCGTGATTCGCATGCGGAGTCCCTGCGCATTCTCCTCTCCGAACGCTCCCTGGTCGTGAAGAGCCGATCGGCAACGATGAACCAGATCCATGCCCTCCTCGTCGCCGCAGACGACACCGTCCGCAGCGACTATCGGCGCCACAGCGGCAACAAACTGGTCACGATGCTCACCACCACACGCCCCAGCGTCGGGACCGATCCTGCACACGTGACCCGGCAATTCCTGAAGCGCCTCGCCGCCCGCCACCAAGCACTGAGCAAGGACGTCGTCGCCCTCGATATCCAACTCGACGCCCTCGTGCGCCTGCTGAACCCGTCTCTACGAGAAGCGAAAGGAGTGGGACCAGTCGTCGCAGCGACCCTCCTCACCACGGTCGGCGACAACCCCGACCGCATCGGTGGCAAAGCCCAATTCGCTGCGCTCTGCGGCGTCGCCCCGATGCCCGCGTCATCCGGCCAACGCGTGCGTCACCGTCTCTCCCGAGGCGGTGACCGACGCGCCAACCATGCAATCCACCGCATCGTGCTCGTGCGTTTCAGTCACCACGACGAGCGCACCATGGCATATTTCGAGCGGCGCCGAGCCGAGGGGTTGTCAGACCGCGACATCACTCGCTGCCTCAAACGCCACGTCGCCAACGAGGTCTTCGACCTCATCACTCACCCCGCGCCGGCGAGCACAACTGGACAGCTCTTACGCCAACAACGCCAGGAACTCAGCATCCCGATCACCGATCTCGCCCAGGCGCTGAACGTTCCCTATCAGCGACTCCGCCGCCTCGAGATCGGCCAACGCACCGACGCCGAACTCGCAGCACGGTGCCAAACTTGGCTCACCGCAACCAGCCAACACAAAGACTCCACAGCTGCTTGACACAGATAGGAGCATCCATACAAAAGGACTTGACCAGAATTGCGTGCTCAAAGGATCATGCCCTCCCTCTCACACCCACTCGGAATTTGTCAAGCCGGATGAGGCCAGTGGGAGTGAGGCGGCTAGTTTGGCCTCGGTGCTGTCGGTGGGTTTGTTGATCCAGGCGGTCGCCGGAATGGAGAGGATTTCTGGCATGCGATCCGTGGTGAAT
>NZ_JADOUX010000031.1:0-21728 GCF_015751745.1 Cryobacterium sp. CAN_C2 | reverse complement strand
GTGCCCGCCGCCCTCGACGCCGGCCTCGGACTGCTGCCCTGGTCGCCCCTCGGCGGCGGCTGGCTCACCGGCAAATACCAGCGCGACGTGGATCCGACCGGCGCGACCCGTCTCGGCGAAGACCCGCAGCGCGGCATGGAAGCATGGCTGCCGCGCAACGAACTCGACCGCACCTGGACGATCGTCGACACCGTCTCCGCGGTGGCCGCGGAGATCGGTGCCACGAGCGGGCAGGTCTCGCTGGCCTGGCTCGAAGCGCAGCCGGGCGTGACAGCGGTGGTACTCGGGGCGCGCACGGTGGCTCAATTGAGCGAGAACCTGGCCGCGGCATCCGTGGCGCTGAGCCCGATGCAGCTGGAGCGGTTGAGCGAGGTCAGCGCCCCGGCTGTCTCGGACTACCCCTATGGCGCCGCGGCGCTCGCGCAGCGCGACCGCCGACTGCCCGGCGGCCGCTGAACCCCGGCCGTTACTTTATGCGGATCCCCGCCACCGGAAGGCCCCTCAATCGCTGACTCCCGCCCAGATTCACGACCTGGTGGCCATTGTCGGTCAGCTGCGCAGTCGGGGTGTTCAGTTCAGGTCCTTGACCGGGCCGTCTGATACGACAACGGCGGGCGGACCGCGATGCTGGGGCTAGACGATATGAGTGTCCGCTCGTCTTTTGGGCTGGGGCCTCGATTCAAATAGACGTGGGTTGCCAACCGGTGGAAAGTGGGCCTAATTACGAAAATAAGGTGACTTACGCTGCTGCGTGGGTGATCGTTACCTCGTATCCGAGGTTGTGGAGTTGCTTGAGTGCTCTGTTCTTGAGGCGGTCTGGGTTCAGGGATGTGTAGTGGTCGAGTTCTAAATCTTGGTAGATCTCGCCGGTGGTGAGCATGTTCCAGACCGCGGTGAGGATGGTGTGTTCAAGGGCGACGACGGCTTTCATTGGGCCACGGCGGGCCGCGATGCGGCGGTATTTCACGGCCAGGTAGCTGGTTTTGCTGTGGGCTGCAGCCATCGCGGCGATGCCGAGGGCGGCTTTGAGGTGTTTGTTCCCGGGCAGGATGTGGCTGGATGTCACCCGGCCAGCGGACTCGTTCGACCCCGGGCAGACGCCGGCCCACGACGCCAGATGGCCGGCGGTGGGGAACACGCCCATATCGCCGCCGGTTTCGGCGATGATGACTTCAGCGATACGGGTGGAGATTCCCGGGATCGTCTCCAGCGCGTCCCGGGCTGCCTGAAAAGGTTCCATCGCCGCCTCAATTTCGAGGGTGAAGGCGTCGATGCATTCGGTGAAGGTATCGATCTGTTTCAGGTGCGCGCGGACCATCATCGCGTGGTGAGCAGTGAAACGCCCGTTGAGGGCTTCGATGAGCTCCGGGATCTTTGCTTTGAGCCTGCGCTGCACCAGGGCGGACAACACCTGCGGATCCCGCTCTCCGGCGACAAGGGCATCGAGCATCATGCGGGAGGACACCCCGAGAAGATTCGAGACCACGAAGGAGAGCTTGATGCCGGAGGACTCCAGGAACTTCTCCAGGCGCTGGATCTGGCGGGTGCGGTCCTGCACCGTCAACGCTCGCGCCCGGGTCAAATCCCGCAGCACCCGGATCGGCTCCGGCGGCACGAAGCTGGCCCGCAGCAGCCCGTAGGCGGCCAGTTGCGCCAGCCACTGCGCGTAGGACACGTCGGTTTTACGTCCCGGGATGTTCCGGGCGTTCTTCGCATTCACCAGCAACACCGGTAACGATTCTTCCAGCAGATAATAGAACGGTTTCCAATAATCGCTGGTCGATTCCATCACGACCACGCTCACCTTCTGCGCCTCCAAGAATTCCCGAAGAGCGAGAATCTGGTTCGTCGTCGACCCCCACGTCGTGACGGTGGTGGTGAAAGTTCCGGCTTGTTGGCCGGGTAGTCGGACGCAGACTTTCGCGTCCCGTTTGGAGATATCGATACCGACCGCACGGTCGTACACCACATCCATAACATGTTCCTCCTAACGCTCCGTTCCCAATATTCGGTGGGTCTGCTGCGGGGAGGACAGGATGAATCTGGAATCTAACACTCGTGCTCAAGGCAACACTCCACGGTTCCCGTGGGGTCCTCCGCGCCACGCTAACCAGCAGGCTCAAATCCGCACCAAGGTCGGACCGGCGTCAACCGCAACAGACCCCACCATCATCCGCCGCCAGAAGGCACCGCACCAGAGGCGTTAAGAACGTGACCGGGCGGATATTTTCCAGCCCCACGGAGCGACAGCGTCGCTGGGCTGCTATCCACAGTTGAATTTGGAGGCCCCAGTTGATTACATATCGTAGTTTCGTTGGGCTGGATGTGCACGCCCGAACAATCGTTGGTTGCGCCATTGACGGCCGCACCGGCGAGATCATCCATCGAAAGTTCAGTGCCGACCTGGTCGAGGTTCTGGGCTGGGTGAGATCGTTGCCGGGTCCGCAGACGGTCGCGTATGAGGCCGGTCCGACGGGTTTCGGATTGGCTCGTTTGTTCGTCGGTGCGGGGATTGACTGTCTGGTCGCGGCGCCGTCGAAGTTGCAGCGGCCCACGGGTGACCGGGTCAAAACTGATGCTCGGGACGCGTTCCAGTTGGCTCGGCTGCTGCACGTGGGCGACATCACCGTCGTTGCATGTCCCCACGGTCGAGGAAGAAGCCGCACGGGACTTGGTGCGGTCAAGGGAAGATACCCGGCAGGATTTGATGAGTGCGCGGCATCGGATGTCGAAGCTGTTGCTGCGGCACGGTTTCGTGTATTCCGACGGTGCCGCTTGGACGGGCAAACACGACCGCTGGTTACGGTCCCACCGAACGGGGGACCTCGCGTTTGAGATGGCGTTCGACGCGTCGTATGAGGCGGTGGTTCAGACGGTGGCTCGCCGTGACCGGTTGGACAGAGCCATCGAGCTTATGGCCGCAGATTCTCAATTCACGCCGATGGTGAACCGGCTGGGCTGCTTGCGAGGAATAGCCCCGTTGACCGGGTTCGCCCTGGCGGTGGAGATCACAAACTGGCACCGGTTCACCGGCCAAACGATCGGGTCGTTCCTCGGGTTGGTCCCATCGGAATACTCGTCAGGCCAGACACGCCAACTCGGAGGGATCACCAAGACCGGGAACTCGCATGCCAGACGGCTGTTGGTCGAAGCCGCGTGGCACCACCGCCGCGATTACCGTCCGACCACCCGATCGGTGTTGCAGGCACGGTGGGAGAAAGCTCCCGAGGACGTCCGGCTGCACGGGCAAGCCGGCGTCAACAGCCGGCAACGAACGCCTTCATCAGCAGTGGATCCACTTCGACGTTCAAAAGAAACGTCCCGTGATCGCCAACGTCGCCATCGCCCGTGAACTGGCCGGTTGGTGCTGGTCCGTGGCCACCATGGACCAATAACCTCCAGACCGCTGTTCGCCGTGGTCGAAATGCCGGCAACATGTGGAGTGACCCGCTTAAGCGCTATGAGCAGCACGCGCAATCGTGCGACGCCCGATTTCTAGACCAGCGGCACCGCTCCAGCCGAACACTTCGCCCTGCGGTAACCAACCCGCGTATATCAGCCTGACCATGCGTCGATACGACACGCTCGACACTCCGGCCGCGGCGAACAGCCCCTCTCCGCAGCACCCGAGATTTCAGTCTCTCGGATTCTGTGACGGGGCGGGAAAAGAGCACTCCCGCCCCGTCACAGAATCCGAACAACAATCATCACGGGCGCCGCTCAAAAATGCCCACTTGACAAAACCCACTACATATCAGCGCTCGGGGTGGAGCTCCTTGCTCCAGAGCACCGCGCCGTTGGCGTTTCGCAGACTTACAGAAAACACGTCCTCTTCTCCAAGATCCACGTGGCCGAAGTACTGGTTTTCGCCGCTGCGGGGTGACTCGTTGGCGTAGCTGCCGGCCTTGGAGAACTCCACGCTGGGGCCAAAGGTCCCGTCCATCTGGTTGGGACCGAAGCTGCCGGCGTTGATGGGCCCCGCCACGAACTCCCAGAACGGGTCAAAGTCCTGGAAGGCAGCCCGTTCCGGCGAATAGTGGTGCGCCGCGCAATAGTGGACGTCGGCGGTGAGCCAGACCACGTTCTTGACCCGGTGGCGCTTGAAGGCGGAGAGCACGCCCGCAATCTCCAGCTCCTTGCCGAGCGGGGCCCCGTTGTCCCGGTTGGCCAGGGATTCCTGGTCCACCGGGCCGTCCGGAACTATTATGCCAAGTGGCAGGTCCGCCGCGATTACCTTCCAGGTGGCCGTGGACTGGCGCACCTCTCGGATGAGCCAGTCGGCCTGTTCCTGGCCGAGGATGTGGGTCTGCTGGGCCTCCTTGCCGTCGGTGTTGGTGTCCTTGAAGGTGCGCATATCCAGGCAGAAGATGTCCAGCTGCGGTCCCCGGGAGATCTTGCGGTAAATGCGCGCCGGCTCAAACCCGGTGCTGCCGTCGGTCAGCTGGGCAATGGGCTGGTACTCCTGCCAAGCCTGACGGGCCCGGGCGGCCAGAACGTCAACGTGCCGCTCGGTGTAGCGGGAATCGGTCAGGATCTGGCCGGGATACCAGTTGTTGTGCGTCTCATGGTCATCCCATTGGGCGATCACCGGAACCTCGGCGTACATGGCCCGGAGATTGGCGTCCAGATGGTTGTAGCGGTGGCGCCCCCGGTACTCGTTCAGCGTCTCGGCCACCTTGGACACCTCCTCGGTGACGATGTTCCGCCACAGCTTTCCGTCCTGTTCGGTCACCTGGGCCTGAATGGGGCCGTCCGCGTAGATGGTGTCCCCCGAGTGGATGAAAAAGTCCGGTCGTGTGGCGTGCATCACGGCGTAACCACGCATGCCACCGATCTCCTCATTGATGCCCCACCCCTGGCCGGCGGTGTCACCGGTCCAGACAAAACTCTGGCGGCGCAGCGCGAAGTTACTGCTGAGCTGGCCCTGGCCCGGTGCCGTTTTGAAGGAGCCCTGCGCGGCCTCACCGAGGTTCCCGTCCGCATCCTCAAATTGGAGGCTGAGGGCAAAATGCGTTCCGGAGGGGAGGTTCCGAGGTTGGACTTTGGCTGTGAAGTCGGTGGCTTCGGTGGCCAGGCTGCCTCGCAAGACGCGCTCGAAGAGGCGGCCACCCGACAGCGGCGACCCGCCATTGTCGACCGCGCGCAGGGTGGCGACCAGCCGGCCCGGTCCGGACGCGCGGGACCAGAGCACGCCGGAGTTGGTCGTGACGTCGCCCGTGGATATCCCGCTGAGCAAGGTCAGGCGGTTCCGGACCAAGGGGATAGCCGTGGGACGCGCGGCTGGGGCCGCACCGGGCGCGGCGAAGGCGAGGCCGGCAGCGGCGATAGCGACGGTGAACATGGAGCGGCGGCTGAAATCAATCATGTTTCGACCATTGCCGCACTGCGTAAACGCACAGTGACTCCGGTATGAACTTTGAGGCAAGGCAGAAAGACGCGCTCCTGGTCGCCCGCGTCGAGTCAGACCAGCTCGACGAGGACCAGGCATCAGGGAATAAGGACGATCGGCCCCAGCTGCTGGCCTGCCTGACGGCGCTGCGAGGAGAAGACACGCTTCTGCTGTGGACGCTCGACCGGCTCGGCCGTGACCTGCGTCACCTGGTCAACACGGTGTAGGACCGCAGCGAACGCGGTATTGGTCTCAAGGTGCTCACCGGTGTGGTCTCAGCGATTGACTCCACGACCGCCTCCGGGAAGCTCATCTTCGGGATCGTCGCCGCTCTGGCTGAGTTCGAGCGTGCGCTCATTTCTGAACGCACCGTCGGCTGGCCGATACCATGCCGTCAGGCCAGCTCACGAGTTGAGAGGCCCTCCACGCGGGCACCACACCGGATCCACGCGAACAACTCCACCCGAGACTTCATGCCCCAGGATTCCATGCTCCAGGATTCCGAAAGAATGAAATTCAGGCGCCGGCCAGAAGAGCGAAATATCCCGGCACCTGCTGCGAAAGACCGGTGGAGTTCATCGGGACCACTTCGATGTTTACCGGCCCGTCCGCGATCAACTGCCAGTCCGAATCCGAAAATGTGCTGTGCCGTTCCTGGGCGCCGAAATGCCCGGGGCGGGGCAGGTTTTCCAAGGCGCTCTGCAACTGCCGGGGCATGCTTCGCCGGGTGGCGCCCAGCTGCTGCAGGTAGGCGAGGCTGTTTCCGGGGAAGTTGGTTTCGGCGAGGAACAGCCGGCCGCTGCTTCCGATGACGGTTCGTAGGTTGGCAGCCAAGCTGGCCTGCTTGTCGGGTTTCAGGACGTGGAAGACTCCGCGGACAAAAACGTTGGCAGGCCCCATCCGCTCCAACAGGTGCTCTCCCGCACCTGCTCCCGCAGCATCCATGACCATGAAATCGGCGTTCTGGAGGCCTGCAGCTTCCCTCCTCGCCAACTCGACCGCGCCGGTGGAAACATCGATGCCGAGCACGCTTGGAAAAAGACCCGCAAGCCAGCGGGTGTGGGTTCCGTTGCCACACCCGACGTCAATCACCGGAAGAGCCGGATCAAAGTGGGCGACGACGGCGTCGGAGTACTGCGCATGCTCGGTCTGGGATCCGGAATCCCACAGCACGTCTCCGGACCTGCCTGTGGTGTGGATCCCACGCCAGTACCCATCCCACCCGGCCGCCGGGTCCCTCGGAGCCCGGGAAGCGAGGCGTACTACTGTTGGAACAAGCAGCATCCGTTCCCAAAGCTTTGACATATCCTAACTCTACTGACGCTGCGCGGAACTCCGGAGCCGATCCAGTACCTTCGCGGGCGGTAGCGGGTAACTGTAGTAATAGCCTTGCCCGTAAAGGCAACCCATGGCCTGCAACTGGACCGCCTGCTCGGCGGTTTCGATGCCTTCCACGATTGCTTTCAGTCCCGCAGAGGAAATCAGCTGAAGAATGGCAGCAACGAATTTCTGCTGCTGCGGGTCCGTGCCTATGTCCTGAATCAGGGAACGGTCGACCTTCACCGTGTCCGCGGGAAGCGACCGGAGATAGCTGATTGACGAATAGCCGGTACCAAAATCGTCAATTTGCAGCCCTACGCCCAGGTCTCGTAGCCCGCCCAAGACCTGTTCTTCGGTCGTTCCCCTGGACATCAACACGGTCTCGGTAATCTCCAAAACCAAACGCCGCGGAGCCACGTGGTGCCTGTCCAGCGTATCCCTGACATCCTCCAGCAGATCGCTGCGAAGCAGTTCGGCGGCGGAAAGATTGATGTGCAGACGGAAATCCGTCAGGTCGGGTGCGGTTTCGTTCCAGCGACTCATCTGGGTGACTCCTTCATGCAGCACCCACCGCCCCAGCTCCAGGATCAGGCCGGTTTCTTCCGCGATGGGGATAAAGCTGTCCGGCATAATAATTCCGCGTACGGGATGATGCCACCGAAGGAGGGCTTCGATGCCTATGACCCTGCCCGAGGCCAATTCGACCACCGGCTGGTACCGTAGTGCCAGTTCGCCTCCGGCAACAGCGCTACGCAGTTCGGCGGTTATGCGTGAACGTTCCCGGATAGCGAGGAGCATGTCGGGGTGGAAGAGCTGAACGTTGTTGCGACCCTGCGCCTTCGCCTGATACATGGCGATGTCAGCATCGCGCATCAGCGCCTCGGCCGGATACCCCGGCGTGCCGATGCACACACCGATGCTGGCCATCGCCCAGACCGTTTCGGTTCCGACACGCACGCTGTCCTGCAGCTGCTCCGATATGCGGTGCGCAATGTGCAGGATCTCCTCTTTCGTCGCTTCGGTGATGACGACGGCGAATTCATCCCCGCCCAGACGTGCCACGGTATCGGCGGCCCTGACGGCGGACCGGAGACGCTTGGCAACCTCGACCAGCACGACGTCACCGGCACCATGGCCCAGGGTGTCATTGATGGCCTTGAAGGAATCCAGATCCAGCACCAGCACGGCCGGGGCTTTTCCGCTGTCCGAACTGGCCAGGATGGCCTCCTGGATCCGCTCGTTGAGCAGGATCCTATTCGCAAGGCCCGTTAGGGCATCCGTTTTGGCCATCTGTTCCAGCTCAGCCTGCGTTCGCCGCAACATGGCGGTACGGTCGGCAACCCGCTGTTCCAGATCCGAATAAATATAGTCGAGTTCCTCCGCGAGCAGGTTGACGCCCGTGATGACAGCATCGATGTCATCCCTATGTTCCGAAGGTTGCATGCGTGTGTCCAGCTCACCGGCAGCCAACCGGACAATACCCTCCACCAACTGCTGCAGGCGCGGGTCCTCAACGCCTTCTCCCGAGCTCATATGATCCAACAGTGCAATCCGCAACGGGAAGTCCGGCCCCGTGCACACCCCGACTGAAGAACTGGCACCTGCCCCAGGGTCGCCCTGAATCGATCTGTCCTCACGTCCTGAATCCTCTGATCACCAGCAGTCTCCGATGTGTGGGCCCCTGTCGCTACTCCACCAACAGGAGTACCCGTGCGAAGCCGCCTGCCCGCCCGACGGGCGGTCAGGAACCCTGCCGGTTGGCCGGCCCGGACCAAGAGGATGCCCCCGTGCTTGGGCCATCGTAGCGGTCGGAACGCGCCGGGGACTGCCGCCGCCGGTTCCCCGCTCAAAGCACAGACGCGCGGTTTTCCCCTCAGCGCGGCAGGCAGCATGTCCCGGGGCTCAGGCACGGGTACTAAGCCAGGTTACGGCCTCGCTGCGCGATGTAAAAAAACGAGTCGGACAGGGCGGGACGTGCACACCGAGGAAGAAGTTCGCCAGGACCCGGTCTACAGGTGATTTACCTAACAGAGCAATGCGTGAGGCGCTGCAGGGAATGGACCAGACAGCCCTGGCCTCGCGGCTAACCGAACCGACTGCTGTCATATCGACGAGCATGGCATGTTGTTTCTGCTGGCAGACCTCGTTGACTTTCGCCATCGCGGCCCGGGCATCCTCGACCTGAATGTGGGCCCCGGGCAGCCAGCGCAGATGGAGAAGCCCGCCATCGCTCAGTTCAAGACTTACCTTTGCGCCTTCCGCAGCAACAGGATCCACGACCACGCCTTCCCCCTGAGTACGCCGCCGAACCGTTCAGCCACTGTGCTTAAAGGTACTCGGGTTCATCGACTTCTCACGGCACATCGACACTCGGGATCAAGCGATTCGTCGGTGCCCACGAGCCCTGCGTGGTCGGCTCCACCAGTGGTGAGATCGACCATTCGTGGCATGACGGGGACGTCATGCGTGTCGTCGGCGGTGACGAGACCGTCCTTCCCACCGATGACGTTCACGGTGAGAGGCGCCGATGCCCCCATCGCATCGAAGGCGTTGAGCCAATGGGGGCGGAGGTTGGTGATCCAATAACCCTGATACACAGTGGCCTAAGAGTGAGCTTGGCGAATGGTCCCAAGAGGAAAAGAAGCACTCGGAGGTACCACTTCATGTTCTCCCGCCGGTAGCCGGCGTTGGGCGAGCCGAGGAGCCTTACGCGCCTGACTTTCGGCGCCCATGGAACGTCGTCACCAGACGAAACTTGCTACCAACCACCAGATGTCAGATACGCAGCCCGGACCAGGAGCCCGCCGATACTGTAACCCGACAAGACAAACCTCCTCGACGTCCGTCCCAGTCTTGTTCTCTTGGACCCGCACGCGCGTCGCGATGTCGGCGCCCATCGTATCAACGGCTGCCTCGAGTTTCTTCTGCCGGCTTCACGGTTTCAGGCGGTGGTCGTGTTGATGAACGAGCCACTGTCCGGGGTGCGCATTCGCCATGTTGTGGAGGAGCGCGTCTGACTTCGGCGGGACTAGCCCAGTGACGTAGAGCAGAAGCTTGGTTGCGTTCTCGTTTCCAGCGTCGACCCTGACGTTCCCTCTTCTTGTGAGGAGTGCTAGCTGCAAGCTAGCACTCAGGTTCCTTCTGGGCACACCCCGCCGCTTCGGGGCCTCGGGAATCTCGACACAGGATAGTGGAAGCCGAAAAGTCCGGCGGCTTCTTGGCTGTCTCGGATTCTGCAGAAAGTCTCGTCCGATTAGGCGTTCTAACGGGACCTGAACCATCCGCTTGGCTGATTGGATTCGAATTGAGTTTTCCGGTCGTCCCGACTACTTCGCGGGCATTTCTGGCGCGCACGCGCTCATATCGACGCCGGATACTCGTTCTAAGCGGGACCGACTTCGGCTGTTTCGGGGTGTCTGGGGCAATCTAAGGCAGCCCCCCTCACCGTTGTCGCAAGGTGCTTTCGTTGCTCAAGGGTGAGGTTCGGATACAGTGTCGGGTGGAAGTGTGCGTCCGGATCCGGAGTGATGCGCGCCTGGAGGGCATCGGTGGCATCCCGACGAGGCACACCGTTACGACAACCTCACCGACGCTGTCGTGAAAGTTGTCTCTGGCACTTCACGACGGCTGAGTCTGCTCGTCGCTCGGCCACGCCGCAGTAACACGTGAGACGAGTCGCTCGAGCGCGTCATGGTGGGCATGACTCCACGCCTCCGTTGTCCCCTTGACGTACGACCCGAAAATGGGCCAAAGTGAGCTCATGTTGCTCTCGCGTGCAGTCGCGGTTGCCATTGCCCTGGTCGTGGTCGTGCCTTTATCAAGCTGCGCGGCCCGGGGAAGCATCGACGATGTGATTCGCATACTTTCGCAGGGCGAGGCTCTCGCCGATGACGCGCTCCGAACGGCTCAGACGGCCGCGAAGGAGCTGGCCGATTCGGACGAGGCGAAGCTGGTTTGTAAGGTCTCTGCGGAGGTTGCGAGTGCGAACGTGGATAGCTGGAACCCGCAGTCGGCGCAACGGGCTCTGGCGACACGGTCGGCCACAACGGAGGTGGGAACGAAGTTGCGCGAGTTGGTCGCCAGCGCGGTCGCAAATCCGGAAACGAAGAGCGGCATAAAGGGCTCGATCCAGGCCCTCGACGCCGCGTTCTGCTAGTCGTTCCAGACGCAGCGCTACCCTCGACCCCGAACATCGTTCTGGTTCTTCCAGGTGCCTGCGGATTTTCCTCCGCCTCAGCTGGTAATGATCACACCCCGGCGAGTGGGGGGCGATCGGCAGGGTCACTGATTGAAAGGCTGTTGTCGTCGAAGCCGGTCGAGCGAGTTTTATCACGCTTGCGGATCTGAATGAGTGCAGCGGCCACCTAGGTGTGGCGGGACGCATTGGTCGGATGGCGGACTCAGCGAGTCTCGATCGCCCGAGATGAACCCACCTAAATGCGTCCGCTAGGTCTGCGCGCCAGATACTCCTGGCTCGGCGGAGCGGCAATTGGTGTCTCGAGCACCTTGCCGCGCAGAGGAACTAGCGCCCCTCTAGTGCTGGGTCCAGCGCAACCCGTGCGCGGTCCACCACGACGCGCAGATGAGCGCTGATCGAAAGGAATCCCGTGTCGCTCGACACCGCCAAGATGCGTCGGCAGAAGCAAGCGTTCGACTACGGCACCCCGGAGTGGGACGAATTCCACACCTACGCCCACAACTTCATCGAGTCGCTGAACCAACACATCAAAAGCGGCGGCACCGAAGACATCGAGTCCGCAAGCCGTCGACGTGTCCGCGGATTCGGAGCCGCTCAAATCATCGTCGAGGTCCTGCTGACCAACTTCAACCTCCGTAAAATTGCCGCGTTCCTCAGCGAAAAAATGAGGGCTGACGCTGAGGCGCAAATACTCGGTGCACCCGCCGGGAAGCTCGTCTGTCGCCGTAGCCGCCGCCGTGACTGCGAATGACGCAACGCGTTCACCGAGACGTACGCGGTCGGTGTCACCCGACTTAACAAAGTGAAGCCAGCGCCATTCGATGAAAGTGGCGGTCCGGTCCGGCGAACCTAGCCGCCACCGGCACACAAACACGGTACGAGAGGGCGAACCCAGGCGCACCGAATAATCCGGTGCGCCTGAAAACCGGTATCGAGGCTCTCGCAACGACTGCAACAAGCGAAGACCACCCGCCGCGAAAGTCCTCCCGCCCCAATCGCTCCAGAAACAAGAGATCGCTCCTGAGATTCCTCAGGAACGATTTCTTTGTTCTTTCTCTGGCCAGTTTCGCGAACAGTTTCGCGAACGGCCCTACGGTCGGGCTGACAGGATTTGAACCTGCGACCCCTTGCATGATCAGAGCGATTTCTGAATGTCACCGAATGTCTCGGAAACTGGCGGATTCCCTTGTATTTGCAGGGAACCGGACGGTTCATTTGAACTGAATGTATCTCGTCATCTTGGGTCGGCCCGGGGTGATCGTGATGGGTAGTCGATGGGCAATATCAAGTTCTTGAACCAAGATCATCACGTGACTGAAGTCCAACGTGACAGGCCGGGAGGACCACTACTGAGACACTCCCGTTCATCGCAAGCGACACTCGAGCGAAGCCACGATCAGGGGGTACTGTTTCTTCCTACCTGAATAATTGGGATGGGAAATTGCGAGGCGCGAAGCGGATCAAGAAGGTTATCAGTGATGCCGGCGGTGAAATCGTTGACCTCGAGAACCTTGAAAAGTGCCTCACGACCGAATTTGGAGCTGTCCGCAACGAAGAACGCCTCTTTCGCGATGGATCGCATCAACCGTTTCAGTTCAACTTCGTAGCTGCTCAAGTGGTAAAGACCGTCGTCGCAGACGGTGTCCGCCCCGAATACGGCAACGTCAACTCTCAAGTTCGACAGTTGCAGCACAGAGGCCGGCCCCCACATCGCGTATACGTCGGGGAGCAACTCACCGCCGATGAAGACTAAGTGTGCCGATCGCTTCTGAGCGATTTCCATGGCGACGCCGAGATCGTTCGTTACCACGGTCAGGCGTCGCTTTGTCAAATGACGGGCGACCTCAAGTGTTGTCGTGCCTCCGTCGAGCAGCACTATCTGACCGTCCAGAATGCGATCTGCCATGGCTTTACCAATGGCCGACTTTTCCTCGAGATGCAGCGGATCTGTGAAATGGCCCGAAGGTTCAGTTGACTCAACAGGGATTGCACCGCCGTGAGTGCGCTGTATGAGATCCATCGCTTCGAGACGGTCAAGGTCGCGCCGAATCGTCGAGGCCGTGACTGTAAAACGCTTGGCAAGAGTGTTGACCGACTGGAAACCCTGAGTTTTCAGAATCTCAGCAATTTCTAGCTGTCTGGACATACGCGAATCTCCTTTGAAGCTCTTCCTATGGATGCTAGCTGCGCTAGAACCCCACTGTAAAGGTTCATGCGCGAAAACACGCACAATCCGGACTAAAACGCGCACTGCGAGCTCTAGAGATTTTCCGGCTTGAAGTCAGAATCGTCCGTAGTGCCTGAGAATCCCTTCGGATTTATTGCACTATCAGCAATTATGTGAGCAGTAGAAAGTAAATGCGCCGCAATATCGCGTGGGATACGAACCCAGAAATCAGATTATTGCGTGAAACTGCGCATTTTCTGCTCATTATTGCTTGACGGGAAGAGTGAATTGAAGATATGTTCCTCGAATAGCGCGCATTGCAGACGTGCCGCCCCGATCGTGACCGAGTCACGAAGCGTTCACAAAGGAGTTAACGGAATGAATCACAAGCACGCCCTTCGGGGCACGGCACTACTCGTCGGAGCAGCTCTCGCTCTGACTGGATGCTCATCAGTGGGCAGCGTTGGCAGTGGGGCAGACGCTTCGTCGGCGCCTGCGGACATGGTTATGGTCACGGTCGTCAAGGCCCAAACCATTCCGTGGTTCCAGCGGATGGAGGTCGGCGTCGAATCTTTCGCGAAACGAACCGGAATCGACGCGCGCCAAGAGGGCGCGGATGATGTCAGCCCCGAGAAGCAGGTTCAAATCGTCCAGGACCTCATTGCGCAGCAGCCAACTGCCATCACTGTGGTGCCCAACTCGCCCGAGGCGCTGACATCCGTTCTCAAGCAGGCACGGGATCAGGGCATCATCGTCGTCTCTCACGAGGCAACGGGTATCGCCAACGTCGACGCCGACATTGAGGCGTTCGACAATGCCTCGTACGGCTCTGAGATCATGGACAATCTCGGAGAATGCATGGGCGGAAAGGGCGAATATGTGCAGTTTGTTGGCGGCCTCACCGCCAAGACTCACATGGAGTGGGTCGGAGCTGCCTACGACAACCAGATGGCCAACTTCCCGGGCTTGACGCGTGTCGAAACGCCGATCGAAAGCACCGATGACCAGGGCACGGCGTACGAGCGTGCCAAGGAAGTTTTGGCTAAGTACCCGAACATTGCTGGATTTCAGGGATCGGCCGGAAACGATGTTCCCGGAATCGCCCGTGCGGTGCAGGAAGCCGGCCTGGAGGATCAGGTATGCGTGATGGGAACTTCCATCCCCTCCGTCGCTAACCAGTACCTTGCCGATGGCTCCATCGACAAGATCTTCTTCTGGGACCCGGCTCTCGCCGGCGAGGCACAGCTCGCTATCGCCTTGATCCTTGCCGACGGTGGAACCATCGAAGAGGGCACCGACCTCGGCGTTGAGGGCTACAACTCCCTCAAGAAGTTGGATGGCTACGACAACGTCTTCGTTGGCGCGGCTTCGGTAGCCGCTGACGCGGCGACGGCTGCCAAGTACAAGTTCTAGTAGTTCGAATCTGATGGGGCGCGCAATCAGCAGTATGCGCGCCCCAGCGCTTCTGTTAGAAAGGTTTTGCTTTGACTTCCACGCCCATTTCTCAGACGACGACTCCATTCGTCTCGGCCCGAGGAATCAATAAGAGTTTCGGTGGAGTCCCTGCCTTGACTGACGTTTCCATCGACCTGATCCCCGGCGAAGTGCACTGCCTCGCCGGTGAGAACGGCTGTGGCAAGTCAACCCTGATCAAGATTATTTCGGGTGCCGAGCGTCCCGACTCGGGCGAGATCATCATTGACGGTGTTTCGTTCTCACAGATCAATGCGCATGCTGCTATTCAGGGTGGCATTCAAGTCATTTATCAAGATTTCTCGCTGTTTCCGAATTTGACTGTCGCCGAGAACATCGTTTTGACCGCGGAAGTTGCGGGCGGACGAAGCCTGTACTCGCCAAGTTCCATTCGCCCGCGAGCAGAGGCGATCATTCAGGAACTTGATCTCGATCTTGATCTCGATCGGGAAGTCGGCACCCTCTCGGTTGCCGACAAACAACTCACTGCAATCTGCCGCGCACTCGTCAACGATGCACGCGCCATCATTATGGATGAGCCGACGACGGCTCTCACGCACACGGAAGTTAGTCGACTCTTCGCTCTCGTGGAGCGCCTTCGAACACGAGGTGTCGCCTTGATGTTTGTGTCGCACAAACTTGAGGAGGTGCTCGCCATTTCCCAACGGCTTACAATCATGCGCTCGGGTAAGCGGGTCGTGAGTGGGCCGACGGCTGATTTTGATCAGCGCTCTATCTCTCATCATATGACCGGGCGCGAAGTCGATGAATCACGTGTGGTGAGTGAGCTCGATTTGGCAGCACCGCTTGCTCTCGAAGTAACCAATCTGTCCCTAGCCGGTGCTTATCGTGACATCTCCTTTGGGCTTCACCGGGGCGAAATTCTCGGAGTGACAGGCCTGCTGGGATCCGGCCGTACGGAGATTGCTGAGTCGCTCTTTGGCGTCATCCCGGCTGATGAGGGCGAGATCCGGGTCGCCGGTGACGTTGTTGCTATTCGCACGATTCAGGACGCAGTTAGAGCTGGCATTGGTTACGTTCCCGAAGACCGCCTGTCCCAGGGCCTCTTCCTGAATAAATCCATTGCCGACAATATTGTTGCCGCGTCACTTGACGATCACCGAACTCGATGGGGCACCCTGAGTCGCACTGCGACCGCGGCCACGATCAGACGCTTCTTCGTGGGCTTGAAAATAAATGCGCCGAACGCAGAGGCACCAGTTCGAACGTTGTCAGGCGGAAACGCCCAGCGCGTGGTCCTCGCGAAATGGTTGGCGACCGCGCCGACAGTCCTGATGCTCAACGGGCCAACAGTGGGTGTGGACATCGGCTCCAAGGAGGAGATTCTCGAGCTACTCAGGGTTCAAGCAGCCAAAGGTATGTCGGTGATCATTATCTCCGATGACGCACCCGAGCTTGTGGCCTCGTGCCACCGCGTACTGGTGATCAAGAATGGCCGCCTGACACACATTCTCGAAGGAGATCAGATCTCAGTGGACACGATTCAAGAAAAGATGTCAGCCTGATGGATCTGTGGCGGAAGCTGCGAGGCTCAAACAATGAGGGCGTGCTCGCTCTTGTGCTCCTCGGGCTCATTGTAGCGATGTCAATCGCCAACCCGACGTTTTTCACTCTAAACACGGGGTTCTCGATACTGCGAAGTTCGATCGTGCCGGTGATTTTTGCACTCGGCGTTCTCATCGTCGTGATTACCGGAGGGATTGATGTCTCGTTCGCTGCAATCGCGATCTTTGCCGGCTATTCCACGGTAAGTTTCTGCCTCAGCGCCGGCTTTGACCCGGGTCTTCCAGGAATTTTCGCGATCGCAATCGGAGTTGGCGCACTCCTTGGGTTAATCAACGGAATCGTGATTGCTCGATTCAGCCTGCCCACGCTGATCGTGACGCTCGGCACCCAAGGGGTGTTCTTCGGCGCGATGTACACCTACGTGGGAGCCACATATTACGCGGACTTGCCGGGATCGATGGCGGCACTGGCCACAAGCAACCTATTCGACGTCACAACGGATACGGGTCGCGCCTACTTGCATGTCTTGGTCGTTCCGGTCCTTCTACTGTGCCTAGCTGTTGGGTGGGTCTTGAAGCGAACGATGTTCGGGCGTTCTTTATACGCGATTGGAGGTGACATCGAAGCTGCGAGGCGAGCTGGATTTCAAGTCAAACGTACGCAGATCTCGGTCTACGTGCTCGTCGGAGCACTAGCGGCGATAGCAGGAGTTATCCACATTGTGCTGAGCCGAAGCGCGAACCCACGTGACCTCGTTGGAGGTGAACTCGACATCATCGCCGCCGTAATTCTCGGTGGCGCAGCCATCTTTGGAGGACGAGGATCAGTAACTGGCACTGTGCTCGGGGTACTTCTTGTGCAGGTCATCAAAAACAGTCTCCTGCTGGTGGGAGTGCCGAGTGCCTGGCTGCGAACCGCCGTCGGCGTCTTGCTTGTCGTTGGCGTGGGCATCCAAGCCATCGCTGCCCGCAGAGACGCGCGACGTATGCGAGTTATCCAAGATCTCGACACCGAGCTCAAGAAAGAGCAGGAGACGGCCTGATGGGTCCCAAACCACGTCCGCGCGATGGATCATCTTCCTCGAACCCGCAGTCCCTTCGGCATCTCAACGATCACGTTGGAAGCTGGACACGGCGTCTGGTGCGTCCAACCGGCGCCCAGCGTGGAGCAGGGCGAATGGTTGTCGCGCTACTTCTTGCCGTCGCCCTATTCACGATTCTCAACCCGAGAGTATTTCTGAGTCCGATCAATCTTCAAAATATTGCTGTTGCGGCACCCGAAATTGGTATCATCGCAATCGCAATGATGCTCGTCATGCTCACCGGCGGCATCGACTTGTCCCTGGTGGCTATTGCCAATTTCTCAGCAATCACCATCTCGACACTGCACACAGCAATAGCCGCGAGCGACCCGGATCTCGCAAATAATCTTGGATTTCTCATCGTGCTTGCAGGAATCGCCGCGGGGATGCTCGGCGGCGCCTTCAACGGATTCCTCGTGAGCGTTGTGGGCATTACGCCTATTCTGGCGACGTTGGCCACAATGCAGATCTACAACGGGATTGCAATCGTCTGGACGGGTGGCTCGACTCTCTACGGGGCACCAAGTCTGCTTGGCTCAATTGGTCAAGCGGCCGTCGCCAATGTTCCTGCACTGTTCATCATCTTCGTGATCACCGCAGTCTTGGTAGCTATGTTGGTGAATCGCACAGCGTTGGGCCGCATGATTCAGCTGGAAGGCGCAAATCCCGTTGCGGCGCGCTATTCGGCAATTCCCCGGCGCGCGGTGCTCATGAAGACGTACGTCGTTGGAGGATTGCTCGCGGGCCTCGCTGGCGTGCTGTTTCTGGCGAGAAACCCTACCGCGTCGGCCGATTACGGGTCGTCGTACGTACTCCTTGTGATCGTCATCGCGGTACTTGGAGGAACGAATCCCACCGGTGGCTTTGCATCGGTTTTCGGCGTCGTGCTTGCAACCCTCACGCTCCAGGTGGTGTCGAGCGGATTCACCGCAATTCGACTCTCCTCATACGAGTACGCCATCGCCCAAGGTGTGATCCTGATCGCAGTCATGATCTTCGACTCGATCACGTCAACGCGAACGAAACGGCCCCGCAAGACGAACTCTCCACCCGGCGCTGATATCCCGGCTTCTGAAACCTCCCTGATACGAACCTGAGCTGGAAAAGGACCAAAATAGACATGAAAAAGATAATCAATGAGCCCAGCGTCTTCGTGGACGAGTTCGTCGAGGGAATCCTGTTGGCCCACCCCGGCCTTCTCAAAACCCCTGGAGACGATCGTCGTGTGCTCGTGCGAGCTGACGCCCCGGTCGCCGGCAAGGTTGGTATTGTCACTGGCGGCGGATCCGGACACCTTCCCCTCTTCAAGGGATATGTAGGACGCGGCCTGTGTGACGGGGTGGCCATCGGAAACGTCTTCTCATCACCCTCGTCCGCTCAGGTTCTGGAAGCGACCAAAGCGGTGAGCGGAGGGTCGGGGGTGCTGTACCTATACGGCAACTATGGCGGCGACGTCTTCAACTTTGACCTCGCGACCGATATGGCTGAACTCGAAGGAATCCCCACACTGACCGCGGTTGGACGGGATGACGTGGCAAGCCAGCCCAAGGAACGTTCTGCAGACCGCCGCGGCGTGGCCGGGATCATGTTCGCCTTCAAGGCCGCCGGCGCTGCAGCCGAGCGTGGAGATTCACTCGAGCAGGTCGCGGCAGTAGCGGAAGACATCATCGACAACACCGCCACGATGGGCATCGGTCTGTCGCCGACGATTCTGCCCACAACGGGAAAAGCAAGTTTCGACCTCGGTGAGGGTGAGATGGAGGTGGGGATCGGGATTCACGGCGAGCCCGGATTCCATCGTGGAGCAGTCGAAACGGCAGACCGGATAGCGGAAATCCTGACCGAACGCCTAGTGGCAGATCTCGGAATAAGCGAGGGAGACCGCGTTGCAGTGCTTATTAATGGCATGGGAGCAACTCCACTCGAAGAGCTCTACCTCTTGTTCCGGCGCGTGCACCAATTGCTCACCGAGCAGGGCATCACTATTGATAAAAACTATGTCGGCGAATACGCAACCAGCCTGGAAATGGCCGGAGCATCAATTTCTCTGCTTGCGCTGAATGACGAGCGTCTTGCTCTGCTCAATGCGCCTGCTGAATCACCATTTTTCAAGGAAGCGTGAGCAAAACATGAATGGCAATGAACTAAGCACCGCGATTCGCAATTGTCTCGGGGAATTCACCACCCACGCAGATGAATTGGGCGAGCTCGACCGCGCCCTCGGAGACGGCGACCTCGGCATCACTGTCTCGCTGGGCGCCGCAGCCGTTGAAGAGGCACTGGCGGCGCTTCCGTCTGGCTCCACTCCTGCAGAGGTTGTGTTGGCCTGTGCCAAGGCTTTTGCCAATGCAAATCCGTCGACCATGGCGGCTCTTGTTGCCGGTGCCCTGCTCGCTGGCTCGAAAGTCTGGGGTAAGTCTTCCTCTATCGCGGGCGATCAGATTGGCGAATTTGCTGTAGCGGCGGCGGAGTCCATCAGCCAGCGAGGCAAATCGAAAATCGGCGACAAAACGATTCTCGACGCAATGTTCCCAGCCGCGGAGGCCCTACTGAATGCTGACCAAGGAGCGGATGCACTCGAATCTGCGATCTGCGCAGCTGAGGCCGGGGTGGTCGCGTCAAAGGATCTCCAGTCCCGCCGAGGCCGGGCGTCGTGGCTCCAAGAGCGCAGCATTGGCCTTCAGGATCCGGGTGCAACGGCATTCCTCAGATTCTTACAGTCCTGGAAGTCCACGAATACACCGGCAGTCGTAGCCGCAACAGGAGAGCTCACAAAATGACAGAAATCGCATTCCTTGGCCTCGGAACCATGGGGCTAGGCATGGTGAAAAACCTGCTTTCCGCTGAACACAAAGTCACTGTCTGGAACCGGTCGGAGCCTCCCATTGCAGAAGCCATAGCCGCGGGTGCGACCTCTGCGCCCAGCGTCGCCGCCGCTGTGAAGGGGGCCGATATCGTCATGTACTGCCTGAGTAATGACGCGGCCGTTCGCGCTGTCGTGCTCGAAGAAGGCGGTCTCGCCTCCGTCGTTGACAGCAGCTCGATCGTCATCGACCTGTCCACGATTAGCCCTGAGGCCAGTGCGGCCGAGCGTGAGGCTTATGAGGCGAACGGCGTTCGCTTTCTTGATGCGCCTGTCTTCGGCTCCCGCGGCGAGGCAAACAGTGGTGGGCTCTGGATAGTGGTCGGTGGCGACGTTGACGTTTTTGATGAGGCCAAAAATGTTTTGGAGCCGATTAGCGAGACGGTTCACCTCATGGGCCCTGGGGGCTCCGGCGTTCGCATGAAGCTCGTCGGCAATCTCGTTGTTGCATCCCAGCTGCTGGCACTGGGGGAGTCGCTCGCGTTAGCCGCTAAATCAGGTTTGAATCTACAGAAGGTGCTCGAGGTGCTCGAGGTGACCGATTTCCGTTCGCCGATCTTTGATGGCGTCGGCCCTGCCGTGCTTGCTGACGACTACGCACCTTCATTCGCTCTGAAGCTGATGCAGAAGGATATTGGCCTCATCCAAGACTTTGCGTCGGGCCTCGGAGCAGCGGTGCCCAGCGTGACCGCCGCGGCTCACTACGTGAACGCCGCGATGGAAGCTGGTTGGTCGGAGCAGAATGCATCTGCCCTGATTAAAGCGCTCGCTGCGGAGTCGGGAGTTTCCCTTTCCGTCAGATAGATGTTCGACCGGAACCACGATTCGAGAGCCACGGGCTAGGGAATCTGTGGTCTCTGAGATTCGACTGCAAGTGTTAGTCGGGCGTGATCCTCGATCACGATGCCTCGGCCCACGCGAACATCGCGTGGGCCGAGGCATCGCTTTAAGACGGCACCCTGTACGAGGCGAAGATACGCCTAACTAAGCGTGGCAACCAGATAAAGGCACAGTTATAGAAAAACTCGGGTCACGTCCCGCCGGGTGGTGTAATTCATCGTCACCGTGCGGGTCAGCTGATTTGATTATGCAGCACTGAGCTCGGGAATGGGAATCACCCCCGTGAGGGCGCTGGCGTCAGGGCTCGTGAGTGCGGCGTTGAAGGCGTCCAGCTGGCGCATGGAGTCTTCGGAGAGGTAGCGGCGGGACCCGGCCTCCCACTCGTCGTGTTGCTCGACGAGGACTGCTCCTGCGAGGCGGAGAAGGGCCGCGGGGTTGGGGAACACGCCGACGACATCGGTGCGGCGTTTGATCTCCTTGTTCAATCGTTCGATCGGGTTTGTCGACCAGATCTGGCGCCAGTGCTTGGGCGGGAACCCGCAGAACGCGAGGATGTCGGCGCGGGCGTCGTGGAGCATCTTGGCGACTTTGGGGTGGGTGCCCTCGAGCATCCGGGTGACCTCGTCGAACTGGGCTTGGATGTGCGTGGCGTCGGGCTGGGCGAAGATGGTGCGTATGACCGCGGCGACCATGTCTTGGCTGGCGCGCGGGACGATGGAGAGCACGTTTCGCATGAAATGCACTCGGCAGCGTTGCCAGGCCGCGCCGTGAAACACTGAGTATTTGAGGGTTTAGGGGCCACTGAATATTGCCTGCGGGGGCCACCGGTATTGCCTTCGAGCGCCGGGCTGTCGCGTGGCCGGGGGCCAA
>NZ_JADOUX010000030.1:0-22001 GCF_015751745.1 Cryobacterium sp. CAN_C2 | reverse complement strand
GGCCCAACGAAGTCCACTATGGTTATCAGCAGCCAGCCCTGGCAGCGTAGACGAATCCACTAATTCCGCTGTCCGAAATCCCCGCAGCAGCCCAGAGATCTTTGGATCGGGTGGAGGCCTGGCCGCCGTAGGTGGATAGGGTCGCGCACACCTTGTCCGCGATCTGGTCCTCGACCGCGATCGCTTGGTACGCCACGGCCGGTCCCAGACGTGACATGTCGAGCCTGAATGCTGGAGTGATGATGTCCAGTGGTGCGGCGGGGGTGCGTTTGTGGATGGCCAAATCGACCTTGAGGGGGTTCCGGGTGCCGGCGCCTCGAACGGTGACGCTAAACGTGATGGCGGCTGCGTGGAGCTCAGGCTGGGTGGTGCCGCCGGTGTCGCGGTGACTGACATATCGGAACTCGAAATGATCGCCGAGGTCGATGCTGGCTGCCGACGCCAGCTGCGCGATGGCGGCGTCGATACTCATCTCTGCCGTCTCGAGGTCCACGTCGGTCGTGCTTCGCGATTGGGAAGCCGGGCGAGCATGCTCGTGCCTCCCTTCAGCGCGAATGGACAACCGTCTTGAGAGAACACCCGGCAGAGGAAGCGATCGAAGATAACGAGGTCGATGAGGCCCTGGACGGAGGACCCGACGCCGCTCCGGTGCGCTGCGCGGGCCTTCTCGGTGATCGCGGACAGCACGGCACGCCCATCCGGGTAGGGCTCGTTAGCGATTATTGTTCTTCCCCTTCTTGCTGGGCAGTCCTCTGGCGGCGCGCGGGCGTCGATAGCTGCGCTGCAATGGTTTTCAAGGTGTGATCCATCTGCTCGCGATGTCGGTGAACGACGGGTGCGAGCACGGTGTCCGCGATTTCGGAGACCAGGCGACTCTGCTCTGTGAGCGCCGGTGTGAACATCCGCTCGATGTCGCGCAGCTCAACGCCCCCGGGCAGTTCGGGCTGGAGGAGGGCGACGATGGTTCTCAGTTGTTCCGCGACTTCCCGGCTGACGATTTCCGCCAGAGCGGCGCCGATAGCCGGCCGCTGCACGAGCGCACGGGCTGCGGCGACATCGTCGATTCCCGCGCTCCTGCGGAGTTGTTCCAGCAGTGCCGAGCCGCCGCCTCGAGGGTGGCCGTATCGTGCCGCGTACGGGGCCAGCAGGAGGCCGAGGTGTTTGAGGTCGACCGCTCGTTCCCCTCGGGTCGCGTCGGCCAGCACGTCCCCGACCAGAGACAGGTCGCCGATCTTGTCGACGAGATCAGCGACCGTGCGCTCGACGCTCGTCACCGGGAGCCCTCCGACAACTACAACGTCGCTGGAATCCAGCTGGCCCCGGCTGTAGACAATGTCCGTTCGTTGAGTCTGGCGTCGCTCACGGGTGATCAGGCGGTACGGGACCGGATTGATGTCGCCGCACTCATGCACGGCTGCCGCTGCGGCCCCGCCCACCACAACCTGCGAGGTACTGACTCGCTCCCAGGCCGGCATGATTGGTTCGGTTGACATCCAGGCGGCGCGCAGATCGTCCAGAGGAGCGACCGGTACTCCCCCGAGGCGGTACACGCCGTGAGCGAGACGCTCAAGACGCCCGTCTCGTTCCCGATGCGAGAGATTGGCGCGACCCACCCCCCGCGCCCGCGCCTGAGCCGTCGTGAACAGACCCCACTGACCAGCCGCCAGTTCCTCAAGGATCGGTTCAACAACAATGCTCATACTTGAAAAGTATAGTTATAGTATGCTTTTCCAGCAATATGGATGCGAAAGAGGGACCTGACGCGGCGACCAATCGTTGGTTCGTGGCGATGGCCGCGTGGTGGCCGTCGCGGAAGGTTCGACCTGCGAGCGGATCTGGAAGAACCGTCGACTCTTGGCGGGGCGCCTCAGAACACGGAATGAAACGTACGCTAACGGTCGCTGTCGGGTGAGTGGGCCTCACGCGAGGTCATTCGTCGCGGCGCCCTGGTTGTGACCATTCTGGCCGGTCCTCGCAGCTTCCCTGCGTGCCTGCATTTCGCGGTTTCGGGGCATATCCTCAAACACCCGACAGGACACTAACGTCGGATATGCGACGAATTCACAAGCCACCCCGGATAGCCCGGTCGAGCTCGAGGTGTCCGTCGATCGACGGAACCAGCGGGTGTCGATGGCCGTGGTCGACCACGGCGAGGGCATCCCGCCCCAGATTCGGGACAAGATCTTCCAGCGCTTCTGGCGCGCGGACACCTCACGCGCCCGCGAAACCGGGGGCAGCGGTCTCGCCATCGTCGCGTCCATCGTGGCGAGTCACAACGGCACCGTAGAGGTCCTCGACACCCACTGCGGCGGCGCGACCGGGTCTGGCTTCTCCTGGCCGGTTCCCTGAACGCGCCCCAGGGGATCACTTCGCCGAGCGCCCCTGAGGCAAGTTCGCTTTAGGCTCGCGCCACCCGGTCGGCCAGGATGCGCTCCAGCGCGTCGGGCCGGTTGGTGATCACGCCGTCAACGCCTAGGTCGATCGCGCGCTTGATGTCTGCGTCGCTATCGACCGTCCACGTCAGGCACTCCATCCCGAGGCGGTGAACCTCGGCAACGTAGGCGGCGTCGATGGAGTAGTGATACGGGTTGACCTGGTCCGCCCAGGTCGCCAACTCGGGCAGCTGAGTGATCGTCGGAGTGCCGAGGAGCCCAACGGGCACGGTCGGCTCAAGCGCCTTGAAGGCTTTCATCGAGCCGAAGTTGAATGACTGCACAACGAGGCGCCCGGCTGAGACGGCCGATTGGACGTAGCCGGGGAAGGTGTCCATCTCCGCGACCACATCGTCCTCGATGCCGGGGTAGAGTTCCGGCGCCTTGATTTCGAGGAGCATGCCGCCGCTGCTGTTTCGGATGGCCTGGATTGACTCGGCTAGAGTCGGGATCTTCTCACCGGCGAACTTCGGGTCCTTCCAGGAACCGGCGTCGAGGCGGAGCATCTCGGAATAGGTGAAGTCGCCCACTTTCCAGGGAGCGCGGTCGGGGAAGAGCTGCTCGACGTTCGTCGTCCGAGCCAGGCTGGTGTCGTGGATGACGACGAGTTCGCCGTCTGTGGAACGCTGGACGTCGAGCTCGGCGAAGTCGCCGCCGAGGGTGATGCCCTCCCGAAAGGAGAGGAGCGTGTTTTCTGGGTAGTACGCACTCGCGCCGCGGTGAGCCGCGTTAATGACCGTGACGGCCTCAGGCGCCTCGCTCGCGTGCGCGACGGCGGTCGCGGGTACGGTCGCACCGGCGGCGAGGGCGATGCCGACGAACACGGCCACTGCCCTCGCGGGACGGCGTCCGCTCGGTCGGATCTGGCGGGTTGGGGTGAGAAGTCTCATGCGGTCTCCTTGGTGTGGGGTTACATTCCAAGGCTGTCGAGGCCGAATGTCGCGCATGTGTCCCCCGTATAGCTAGCTCGTGGCCGGAGCGCGACCGGCAGGGGCCGCACCCTCCCCACCCGCGGCCGGTGGGGCGCCATCCACTGTCATGGCCACATCGTCCGGGTCCGCGCGCGGTCGTACGGTAGCGGGCGACGAGAGGTCCACAGACATGACGAGCTATCAGGTGGACAGCGAGGCCGTGCTGGGCACGACGGCCACCGCGCAGGCGGCCATTGGCCGCATCCAGGCAGAGGCGGCCGCGGGCAGGTTCAATTAACTGCGCATCTTCCGCGTGGCCAGTAAATTCGACCTATGAATGAAGAACGCGACAGGAGCGACCTGAACGTCTATGGCGCTGAAGACTTCGAAGAGCTCGACGCAATCCTGGCCGCTATTGACCGCGCTGTCGACACGGACGACCGACTAAACAGCAAGTAACGCCCTCCATTGTGGGGTTTCAAAGACGACGTCCCACGGCTGCGGACCGCTTACTACGTTGCCGGTCTCTTGCGTGAGCGCGAGAGAGCGCAGACGATTCAGGCGTGGTTTCTAGGAGTGAACCCGGCACCCGGCGACAACTCCCCGCTGCTCTACTGCGCGTCGAACCGCTCGACGACGTCGCCCCGAACGTCATCGCGGCCGCTCGATCGTTCACTGCCCACCGGCAGGTTCCGGCGTAGGCCTATCCGTCGCGGCGGCTACTCGATTTGTCGGTCGATGAAGTCGGCCATGCCGGGCACGGTGAACGCGACGAAGCCGCGTTCGGGCGTGTAGATGTAACCGTTTCGGATCAGGTCTCGGCGATTGACGGAGAGATCCGTGGTGCGCTTCTTGCCCAATCGGGCCACTAGTTCTGCCATTGATGACGGAGCATCGTTATCGATCGCCATCGCAGCCATGAAGGCTCGCTGTGTGGGGGTGGCCCGCTCCCACCTTGACTGGTAGAGACCTTGTTCAACCTCGGTTCGCGCTGATTCGATGCCGATCCTGGCATCGTCAAGTGTGATGATGTCCGTCGCCCGCACTGCCCAGACATGGCTCCCGCAGGCTTGGATAAAATACGGGTATCCGCCCGTGGCCGTCACGGCTGCATTCAGTGCGTCAGGCTCCCAATCTACTCCGTTGGCGCGTGCGGGAGCAGTGAGGGCTTCAATAGTTGCAGCCGTGTCGAGCAACCCAATCTGTCGGTAGTCATAGAGGCGCTCCGCATAGCTCGTGGCATCGGCGAGCACTGCAGGGAGGGAGGGTAACCCGGCGCCGACGAAGACGACCGGGACTGGGAAAACGTCCTGGCCAAGATTGTGTAGGGCAACGTTGAGCGCAGCGAGATCGTCGGATGATGCTTCCTGGAGTTCATCGATGGCCAGCAGGAGAACTGTATTGGCTTCGCGGGAGGCAAGCCCGATGGTCTGAAGTAGCTCCTGGAGATCGACTGCCAGATCGCCACTGTCGGCAACACCACGCTCCGCTTCGATGTCGACTGTGAACGAGTACGTGCCCGACGGGTCGACGCGCACTTGGAAGGAACGCAGGACGCGTGCAGCTTTAGACCAGAGCTGTTTGGATCGCTCGGAACTGGAGAGTACGCGTCGAAGTGCGAGATGGAGCTCCTTGGCTAAGGCAACAGCCAGGGGGTTACTGCTCGTCGCTTCAACCTTAATGAAGATGAGTTTGAGTTCGGCGGCCTCGCGTCCGAGCTGGTTCAGCAGTACGGTTTTACCAACTCCTCGGAGTCCGGACAAGATCCAGGGTCGTTCCCCCTCCCCCGTTTCTCGTGCTTGGTAGAGCCGGTTGCGGAATTCTCCCAGCAGGTCGGAACGGCCGGCAAGGACCGGTGGGACGCGACCGGCGCCGGGCTTGAAGGGGTTGGTGACAAGATCCATAACTAAAACAATATAGCAGCGAGTAAACAAATCGTTTACTCGACTATATAATCCTTTATCAATTCCGGTCACGCACCAACGCACCGCACTTCCGACGAAGGATGTCCGTTGGCAACGGCTGACCGAAGCCCCCGTCATGAACCAAGGCGCGGTGAAAACGTAGCCGTCGCCTTGGCTTGATCCACCGACGCGTCACGGGCAGGTGGATCGAGATTCAATCACGATTTATCCCAGGCGTCTCATCGAGACCAATTCAGGATGAGCTTTAGACGCCAGCTTCGTATCCTGATGCAGGTCCGTCTCCTTGAGGAAGAGAGCCGCCGTGATTCCGACGACTGCGGTCACGATCAGGAAGAACGCAGCTGAAACGAGGATATCTGTCTGCGCGATGAGAAGGGTGGCGATGAAAGGTGCGCCACCGCCGAACAATGCCGCGGGAATGCTGTAGCCAATGGACATGCCACTTGTGTTGACGCCGACCCAAAACAGGGCCAATAGTGCCTTGGGTTCTAGTGGTCGTTGCAACACCTCGATCATGGAGATGGATGTGGGCGGACCAGAAGGATGGATGGCGGCGTTGACGGGAGGCCGGCGTTGCGGTCACCGGGCAGGCCGCTGGTATGGTGGCGTGCGCACTGGCAGACGTTCTGGGGCCTGGTCGCTGAATCGGGGCTCCAGTGAGCAGACGGCGGTGGAATCCGCCGCAGGCGCCACTCCTCGATCGGGCAAGTCAGCCCCGTGGACTTCGAGATGCAATACTTATCAGAACACGCGGAAGTTTAACTCGCCGCTTAACCCGTTTCCACGAACCGGGTCAAGGCCAAACGTAATGCGGGCCAGCTTCGCCGGACCTGTATATTTCTCGGCCCTTCACGCTTCATAACTCGAAACCCCCACGATAGCGACTGATGCCGAAAATCGATGAACCTTGATCTTGCTTCAGGGCGTCGGACTCTTCATCGCTGCGCTTTGAGTTCCAGCAAGTCCTTCCTCCATCTCGTAACCAAGCGCTGCTGCGATATCAAGCAGCTGCGCCTCGAGCACCTCTTGTTCAGCATGAGACATCTTCCCCTGACCCTTGCCGATCAGTGCACGAAAACCCACATACATGCTCGCCATCAGCGTCTCGCCTGTCGCGGTCAGCTCCAGGAACAGGCTGCGCCGGTCATCCGGGTTGGCAACTCGACACACAATGTCCCGAGCGACCAGCCGGTCAGAGATCGCGGTGACCGCACCCGTGGAGAGATCTGTGGAGCCGGCCAACATCTTGGGTGTTACCCGGCCAGCTTCCGAGATTCGAAAGAGCACCCGAACCTCCGACCCGGTGAAGCCGGCCTCCGCCGCCATCCCAGCACGGGTCTTGTCCAACGCTCGAAGCAGGATGACTACAGCAGCAGGCACACCCTCGAGAACCTGGACGGAGCCACTTTCCTTGAACATGCATTCCTCCTGACATCTACGGCAAGTCTCAGCTGGTTCCAAAGTATTTTCGCATCCACATTAGCGGCGATTCCCATCACCTTCCCACACAGAAAAGCACGAACTGTGAATAGTTTAGAATCCAAACTACTTGGGTAGACTCTGTCTCCTAACGCCAATTTTTCAGAGCATCGTCCGGCCTCTGCTGAACCATCATGTGTTCCTTCAGATCCCGATGAGAGATAAGGCCCGAATCCATGAACGAGTATTACCTGACAGTGAATGGCAACCGTTATTCTGTCGACACCGACGATAACTTGGCGGAATGGAAAACCTCAGTTATTGACGCAGTGCAGCGCGGTGGCGGGTTCATCAACGTAACCAATACAGACGGGTTCCTAACCACACTGCTGATCACTGCGAACTCGACCGTCACGGTGCAGAAAGTCCACCTCCCACAACCACGACTGGAACCATGGACGAACATCCTTACCGACGAGGCCTTCACGTACGAGGATTACTAGAACCCCTCGGAACGTCCTGCCGAGTCGAATCTCAGGAATGACCCCACGTCGGTTCGCCAACACTCGACACAAGCAGGATCGCCGCAGTCCCATGCCAATGGGATTACGTGATCGTATTCAAGATTGTTCTGTGAGCCACACTCGACGCATCGGCCGTCGTCGCGAGGCGAGACGACAATCTTCACGTCTTGATAGATCGGAGCTCTCTTCGTTTGTCTATCGAACTCTCGCGTGAGACTTTGGAAGTAAACAAAGCGGTGGCCCGTCTCGGAAGGCGGGCCATCGCGTTTCGTGCCTAGGAGCGTGGGTCGGTAGTCGCATAGTCGGTGTGGGGGGCCCGTTTCGTGGTGGCAATGCGTCGCAGGGGCGGCCTGAACCTCGTCGTGTGAGTTGACGGGTTTAGGGATCTACGAAGCGTTGCTGCCGACTGAAAAGAGGGCCAGGGCGCCGGACGCCGTCGGGCGGGGCTGCCCGCCGGGGCGGGGCCGGTGCTTTAGGTTCCCAGCCGGGGCGACAGCGGGGTGTTTGCGGCCAGGAGTGCTCGGGTGTGCATGCTGTGTAGCTTCATCAGGTTGTGGCAGGCGGCGATGAGGTCCCACTCCTGGGCGGCTTGGTCCAAGCCGCGCAGCAGAACGAATTTGCCTTGCCGGGTGTGAATCTGACCGAACACGGGCTCCACGATCGCTTTGCGCCGCGCATACACCGTGCGCCCCCTTTTCGTCTTCAGTTTGCGAGCCATGCGTTCTCGCAGCGTCGCATCAGCGGGGATCCGACCCCGAGGAACCTCCGGAACACGTTCACCGTGCTTCACCCGTCCGGTCGCGATGAAAAACTCCGTCGTGCCGCCAGTGTCCGTGTGCAGGGCCTTCGCATAGTCGAGGTTCGCTGCTGAACAATACCCGGCATCGGCCAGGACCTGCCCGGGCAGAACCCCGACCGTGTCGTGCAGTTTCGTCATCAGCGGCACGACCTGTTCAACATCCACGCCAATGTTCGTCAACGTCGTTGCGACGATGACTTGGTGATCCTGATCAACGACGGCCTGCGCGTTATAGGCGTAATGAAACGATCCGTCGGCGGTTTTCATGATGCGGGCGTCCGGGTCGGTGAAGTTGCGTTGCGCCTTCGGAGCGACGACCGCGTTCGTCGCCGCGTCCTCACCCTTCTGGGCGACGTCGGCTTCGTCGTCGCCTTTCTCGCGGGCTTTCTTCTCCGCATCTTTCCGGGCCCGCGCGGCCGCGTCGGCTTCTAACGCGGCTCGCGCTTCGGCGAGTTTGACCAGGCGGGACTCCCGCCGGGCCAGTTCCGGGGGCAACTCGTCGCCGCGTTTGTCCTTCCCGAACCGGGCGTCCTCCGCCGTGTCGATGGCGTCCGCGTCAGCGAGCAGCGCGGACACTTCCTCCGCGAGGACTTTCTGCTTCTCGGTCAGGCGGGCGTAACTCATAGCTTTGCGCCGGGAGGCGTTCGCGCGCACCTTCGTCCCATCGAGGGCGACCTGCCCCAGCGACACCATCCCGGCCGCTCGGCACAGTTCCAACGCTTGCAGGAACACGTTCCCCAGCGCCGCGAGGTGCCGTTTTCGAAACCGGGCGATGGAACGAAAATCGGGTGCTTGCTGCGCGGCCAACCAGCGAAAAGCGACCACGTCCACACACACCCGCTCCAACTCGCGTGAGGAACGCACCCCGACGCAATACTTGTAGAGGAGGACCCGGACCATCAAACGCGGGTCGTACGGCGGCTGCCCTTTCGTTTTCGCATACGACGCATAAAACTTCCGCAGGTCGAGCTGCGTTTCGACGATGTCCGCAATGAAATGCGACAGATGGTTCTGCGGCAACCACTCATCCAGCGATGGCGGCACGAGCATCACGGCGGCCGGTTCAAACGCCCGGAACCGCTTATTCACGCCCGCCCCAGCCTCCACACCAGCATCGACGGGGTCGACGTGCTCAAGCTCCGCCGCGGGAAACAAGCCATCCGAATCGCTCATAGCAATTTTCCCAGACCCCAGCCCGAAGGCGGGGAAATCGCCCGGCGTTTTAAACTTTGCCGTTACTGACCCACGCTCCTAGGGGGTGTCGGATCTCGTCTTGTGTTAGGAAGTCATCGAGGTGCTGCTTCCGGAGCGATCCGCAGCGAGCCCGACTCCGAGCAGAAGCACAGCGCTAGCCAAGTGCAGGAAGTGGTCCCCGGTGTTCAGAGCCAAAATGTTGAGGGACGAGTCCGCAATGAAAAACCCGACGATCCCGAGAAGCAGGTAGGCCGTGCCAACGGTACTGTTCACGGCCTTCGCCCCTGACACGCTTGAAAGTCCACCAATCAGCAGGGCCGCCCCGATGAGTAGATGAACGATGTTGTGCAGTGGGTTGACCTCGAAGATTCCGAGGAGATAACCACCCTCAGTTGCGATGAACCCGACGCCAGCAGTCACGACAAAGCCGAGCAGACCGACCAGGAGATACACGGCCCCGAATATTGTTGCGACCAACCTGTTGGGAGATCTAGTCATTGTGGTGTCCCCTTATCGATTCCACGATTCACACATGCTTCGATGGCTGCTCGAAGTTCCCGATCTCTCGGATCGGTTTTGAATAAAAGCACGTTTCTGTGCGAACTCTAAACAGCGCCAATCGTAACAGCACCGAGGTTTCTTTGAAAGGCGCCACGTTGACTCATAAGAAACCTCCGGGACCTTCACCACTGCCGTCACGACCTGGGGGTCGACAACAAATCAGATCCTGACCTTAAGCGAATTCCTTGACGCGCAGAACGTGACCGTGGTGGGGATGGAATCCACCAGCGATTACTGGAAGCCGTTCTATTACCTGCTGGACGAGTTCTTGCCGGTGATGCGGGTGAATGCGAAAAACGCCCGGAACATCCCGGGACGCAAAACCGATGTCTCTGACGCGCAGTGGCTATCGCAACTGGCCACCCACGGCCTGCTGTGTCCCAGCTTCGTGCCACCGGAACCTGCGCTCGTCAAGTTCTCGAGACAGTCTGATGTGTTTTCTTCTCTACCGCAGCCAGTTGGCGACGTTCTTGGTGAGCAGCGAGAGCGGTGGTCATGCGGTCGATCCTTCCTTGGCGCCGGCGAGGAGCGAGTTGATGGCGTCGGCAATGTTCTGTGGATGGTCTTCGGGCGTGAAATGCTTGCCTCCGGGTATCCGGAGCAGGGCCGCTCCGAGGTCAGCTGCGAGCCGCTCTCCGTAAGCGATTCTTTGGAACGAATCGGCTTCACCCCACACCACCCGTGCGGGCAGGTTCAAGTCCACCAACTGGTCCGCGATGTCCAGGGTGTCCTGGACATCAAGTGCTTCGACCTGTCGCATCATGCTCCGCGCCGCGCCCTGGGACACATACGGCCCCCAGTGTTCGGCGAGGGATTCCAGGGCAACATTTCGGTTGTCGTGGCCGCGGTAGATTAGCTGGACGAATATCGGATACATCAGAACCTGAGGCGTAAACGTCAATCCCGGCGCCACGCGCTGCATCGCTTTTACACTGGGTATGGGCCACGAATCGTAGGACACCGAATTGGTGAGGACGAGCCCCGAAAATCGCTCAGATGCACGCACCGCGGCGATTTGCGCTACTCCTCCTCCAAGATCATGCCCGACGAGGATCGGTGGTTCAGCCAGGTCAAGGGATTCGATCCAATCCAGGAGATATCCGGCCTGGGCTGAGAGGCTGAGATCAGTGTCCTTCCCGTCAGGGATGCTTGATCCGTAGCCTGGCATTTCCCACGCCAGTGTCCTGCCCTGAACCAGCGGCATTACGTGTCGCCAGAGCCTTGGCGAGGTGGGTATCCCGTGCACGAGAACAACGGGGCTGCCCGTGCCGTGCTCCAACCAGCGCGCAGCCATACCGTTTACGGTCGTTGATCGTGTTTCCAAGGAATTCTCCGTTCACCCCACCGAGCGTGGGTTGTCAAGGACGGCGCCAGAACCTGCCCATGAGCCTACTCGGGTTCACAGGCGCCAAGACGAGCAGGTCCCAGCGCGCGCCGGCCCCCAGGACCTCATCTGGGCGTTCCAACTACATGCGCTGACGGCCGAAGCCTTTGAAACGTGGCGGGAGCACAGGCATTTGGTGTGAGGGCGGCGCGGCGAACGGCAGGCACCTCACCACTGGAAAGTCGAACCAGTTCGGGAGCGTTGGACGCGCGCCAGTGCTTGACGGCGTGGGTGCGTGCGGGGTCTTAGAGTCCTGGGGCTGCGGGTAGGTCGAGGTCGGTCTCGACGAGGTGGTTGAAGTAGTTGGTGAAAAGGTTGAGTGCGATATGGGCCGAGAGCTCGGTGAGTTCGGTATCGGTCCATCCGGCGTCGAGGGCGGCCTGCCACGCGTCGTCTTTCACGGCGCCCTTGTTGGCGGTGCTTTGGCGCGCCAGTTCCAGCAGGGCGTCGAGCTTCGCCTCGAAGTCGACGGTGCCCTTACGGATGGCGATGGTTTGGTCTTCACTCAGGCCTGCGGCTTTCGCGCTTATGGTGTGAGCGGACTGGCAGTAGCGGCACTCGTCGACGTTGCCGACGACGAGGGCGATTGCTTCCCGGGTGCGGCTGTCGAATGTACCGTAGTCGCCAATGACTTGCTGGAAGGCGACGTACATGTGGAGGACGACGGGTGAGTGGGCCATTGCCCCGTGGATGTTGAGGACTTTCCCGAATTGCTGGACGAGGGCGCCGAGTTCTGTGCGGACGGCCTCGGGTGCGTTGTCGGTGGTGTGCACAGTGATGCGGGTCATAGTGTTCCTTCTCTGTTGGAGATCTGGGATGCGGGGCTGCGCGCAATAGGTCAAAGTTAGATGAGTCGTACGCTTCTGGTTTTTCCGCCCTCGAAGGCGCAGTACGGCTTTGTGGAGGTCGCCACGCCAGGGGCCGGATTCGTCAATCACACCTTGATGCTATTTCGCGGCCGAGGACGTTCAGCTGTCGATTCACGTTAGGTAGAGCTTGTCAAGTTGTTTGTGTAAGTGGCGTCCCACTTCCTTGGTACATGGACTGCTCCGTGCGAGTTGTGTGCGAGAAAGACCCGCGGTTACATCTACAGCGGCACCGTGCAGGCTGGGGTTTCGTAACCTGGGACACGCAACGCCGCAGAACCGAGGGTGTGTGCTCGGTTCTGCGCCGCGGGGTTGATCAGATGTCGCTGGCGGTCTGAAACTGTGAGATTTTCGGAGCGCCGTCAAGGAGTGACACTAGCTCGGTCAGCTCAGTCGAACCTGCCCCGGCGCGCCATTGACGGTAGGCCGCATCGGCTTCGGCTGAGGCCCAGCGTTCCAGGAGGATCACGTGTGCAGCATCGTCAGTATCGATGAGCACGTCAACGCCCAGGCAGCCCTCGAATACCCGGGTCTGGGCGAGGATTTTTCTCAGCATTGCCGGTGCGGCCGCAACTGCTTCTGGCTTGAGTTGAAGGTCGAGAATTACAGTGAGGGTCATGGGGGGCTCCGAATCAGGTGAGTGGCGGGAGGGGCGGTTAGAAGCTGAGGATCTGGTAGCCCTCGATCACGAGGTTTCGGACGCTCGCTTCGCCCTTGTACTCAGTGAGTAGGTTCCAGCCGCCCAGAGCGATTGCGTCGGAGACGCCGTGGGAGGTGACGCAGAATCCGCAAGCGCCGCGGATGTTGTCCTTGAGTGCCACGGCGAGGGGGTTCATCTTGTGGCTGGGCGCAGTAATCGCAGCCAACGTTTCGACGCCGGAGCCGTCGAAGACGACGACGACGTCATCGCCGGCCTGCTTGAATTCGAGGGCGGTCTTGAGGCCGCGGTAGACGCGTGAAGCGTCGGAGGTGATGGGCTCGTAGATAACGACGGCAATTTTCAAATCTGACATGGTGTGCCTCTCTTTCTAGGTAGACCTATCTGGTCACTACCGACTATACCGATCTGTCTGGTAAAATCCAATTATGGACTCCACGTTTGCACCGCCGGCGCCGAGTGCGCGGGTGCGCCTGCTCACATCCGCCAGTCGTCTTTTCCACGAACATGGCATCAACGCCACGGGGATTGATCTCGTCGTTCGTGGCGCGGGGGTGGCGAAGGCTAGCCTCTACAACAACTTCGCCAGCAAGGAGGCGCTCGTGGTGGCGTACCTGGAGGAAGAACTCAATGGTTGGGTCGATCACGCCCGAACGCTGGACGATCCCCGGTGGTCGCCGCGGGAAAGGGTTGCTGCCCTCTTTGAAGCACTCGCGCTCTCTGTCGAATCGCACACCTTCTACGGGTGCCCCTTCACCAACGCGGTGATCGAACTTCCGGAATGTGTGTCGGTGCGGCAGGTCGCCGATCGCTACCGCGATGCGGTTCGCACGCATCTTTCCGAACTCGTTCAGGAGGACCCCGGCACGAGCGTCGTTTCCCGCCTCGTTCTTCTCTATGACGGCGCAATCACTGCCGCGAAGGTCGCCCGGGACGCCGTTCTGGTTCGCGAGGCGGGCGCCATGGCGCAGGAACTCGTCTAAATGATTCACCGAAAGCAGACGAACTTATGAAGATCACCGACGCGTCGCGGGCATTCGAACTGACGACGCGGCCGATTCACCCGGACTCGCGGGCCGCGCTCGACAAACGCTGGAACGAACTGCCCCCACACGTTAAGGCTGACAACCAGCTCCCGGCAGCGTCGGGAGGCCTCCTCGACGGCGCCTTTTCCAGCTATGTGATGAGCGCCTTTGACGATTGGCAACCCGCGTGGACACGGATGCGCGCGCTCCTGCATCCCGGCGGCCGCGCATGCATCGTGGATATGCAGTTGCCCGTGGGCGCCGTGCGGGTGTTTCGCCCGCTCGTTCGGTTAGCGACAGCGGTCGGCGGCGCCATCCTCATCGCCCAACCCTGGACCGTCATCGAACGTGAGGGCGTGAATGTGCAGTCCGCATCTGTGCGAGGCGGGCACATTCGCGTCGTTGCCGGAACGATGCTCTGACCCTCGGGGGTGCCCCGTGTGTTCCAGATCACAGACCTTGTCAGCGCAGGCCTTTACGCTGGTTAATAAATGTTTTCCCAACGGAAAGGTTCACTCCCATGAAGGCAGTACTCAACGGCACAGTGATCGCCGAAGCGCCCCAAGACGCCCTGGTCAAGATCGAAGGCAACTGGTATTTCCCACCCGACAGCGTCAACTCCGACCTCTTGGTCAAAAGCGCCACCCCGTACACCTGCCCGTGGAAAGGCGAATGCCAGTACTTCAACGTGAAAGACGGCGACACCATGCTGCAGGATCGGGCGTTCAGCTACCCCGCTCCGTATCCTTCCGCCTTCGAGCGAGTGGGCCGCGATTTCAGCAACTACGTCACATTCTGGAAAGAAGTACAGATCACTGAATAACGCCCCCACGGGCGAGGCGCACCCAAATTCTGCCAGCGTGATGGGAGCGCCGGCGACGCGCGCGCCGAGGTCCAAGGCGGGGCGACGTCGAGCGGTCCGGAACTCCGACGTCGGCGATGTGTGACCCAGATTACTGACTTGGCGGAGCGATCGCGCGTACGGTGTTAAAGCAACGGTCGTGCGGCTGCACGCCCGGGAACTTCACGGAAGAGAGCCCCATGCTTTTCGATAAATCCAGCACAGCACTTGTGCTGACCGATCCTCAGAACGATTTCCTGAGCCCAGACGGTGTTACCTGGGCTCTGGTCGGTGCGAGCGTCGAAAAAAACAAGACCGTTGAGCACATAGAACAATTGCTCGTGGCCGCCAAAGCGTCCGGTTATGGGGTCTTCGTTTCTCCGCACTACTACTTCCCCCACGATCACTTGTGGGAATTCGGTGGAACCTTGGAAAAGATGATGCACGAAATTGGCATGTTCGATCGCCCCGGTCCCTTGGACCTTGAGGGGTTTGTGGGCTCGGGAGCTGACTGGCTGGAACGCTTCAAGCCCTTCCTGGAAGACGGAAAGACGGTCGTGTGCAGCCCGCACAAGGTATACGGGCCGGAGCAGAATGACCTTGTGCTCCAGCTCCGGAAACGCGGAATCAGTAAAGTCATCCTCGCTGGCATGTCGGCCAACTTGTGCGTGGAAAGCCACTTGCGTGAACTCTTGGAACAGGGATTTGACGTGGCAGTCGTGGCCGACGCCACCGCCGCTGCACAGCATCCTGAACTCGGCGACGGGTATGCGGCCGCTGTGACGAACTTCAACTACATCGCGGGGATGGTCCTCTCGACCGATCAGGCCGTGCAGATGCTCGAGTCCTCCACGTCCGCGGGAGAATAGTGAGCGTCGAGCCGTCAGCCTATGGCGACCTGAGAGCAGTTTTCATTAACTGCACGTTGAAGAAGAGCCCCGATCTCAGCCATACGCAGGGGTTGATGGACAAGAGCATCGCGCTGATGCGGTCTCGGGGAGTGACGGTGGACGTCGTCCGATTCATCGACCACGACATTGCGACCGGCGTGTATCCGGACATGCGCGAACACGGTTGGAAGGACGACGCGTGGCCCGACGAGGTATGGCCACTCGTTGCCGCCGCTGACATCCTCGTCGTCGGCGGACCGATCTGGCTCGGCGATAACTCCTCGATCACCCGCCAGCTCATCGAGCGCCTCTACGCCATGAGCGGGCTCTTCAACGAGAAGGGTCAATACGTCTATTACGGCAAGACGGCAGGTGCGCTCATCACTGGCAACGAGGACGGTGTCAAACACGCGGCGATGTCCATCCTCTACAGCCTGCAGCACATTGGCTACAGCATCCCACCGGCTGCTGACGCTGGCTGGATCGGTGAAGTCGGACCGGGACCGAGCTACCTCGACCCTGGATCGGGCGGCCCAGAAAACGACTTCACCAATCGCAATACAGCGTTCATGACCTGGAATCTTCTCCACACCGCACGAATGCTGAAGGATGCGGGAGGTATCCCCGCCTACGGCAATCTCCGACAAGCCTGGAACGAGGGAGAACGCTTCGGCTTTGACGCCAACCCGGAATATCGCTAGCAGCACTGTCACGATGTGAATTCGGAGTCGAGCAACTCGGTCGCTCCGCGGTCTGCGCTCAGCCGAGGACCGACCTGAAACGGCGCAAGTTATCGTGCGCATCGCCATCAACGACGTGGGGCTCAACCTTTACCAGATGATGGAAAAGGCGGGAAGAAGCCTCGCGTCGCTGTGCGCTGCGGCTCTTGGTGCCGTCTGGACGACGGTACCGATCGCGGTGCGTGCAGGAACAGGAGGCCGAGGGGTGGCGGGATCTGCGCGGCCCGCAATCTGGCCAACCAGGGTGGCGACGTCACAGTGGTTGTCTCAGCTCCGGGCCTATTTTCTTGTTGTGTGTTCCACGTCGCAGAACTCACGGTTGTCTCCCGATTATCTTTCTGGCAGTAGGCACACTCCACTGATGAAAGGTTCTCTCATGTCCGCTTCACAAACTGCTGCACAACACTCCACTGCCCTGCCCTCCACGTTTGACCGGCGCATCCTTGCCGGAGTGTTGGGTGGACTCGCCGGCGGTGTGGTTTTTGGGATGCTGATGGCCATGATGGGGCTACTCACCACTATCGCCTCGATGGTCGGCTCGACGTCGGCGTGGGTTGGCTTCGCCATGCACCTGATGCTCTCCGTTCTGATCGGGCTCGGACTGACCATCCTGTTCGGCAACCGCCTGCTCACCGGTTACGGTCGCGGCACCCTCGTCGGCATGGCTTACGGTGCCATCTGGTGGGTCCTTGGGCCGCTGGTGATGATGCCCCTGATGCTGGGCATGCCTGTCTTCAGCATGGACATAACCAGCGTCTTGTCCTTGATGGGGCACCTGATCTACGGAGCTATTCTTGGACTCACAGCCGTACGCGTGCTCAAGAACCGTGCGTGAAGACTGCGGTGACGAGCTGAGCGCGGCCCCGACCGGGGATAGACGCCCCTGGTCACCGCACGCACGAGAGGTCAACCCTTTGCTACCGACGCCCTCCGAACCGTTCAGCTGCCTCACGGAGGTTGAACTGTTCGCGGACCTCAGTTTGGCTGAACTCGCCGCGATGGACCTGATGACCCCGGCCCGCACGTTCCGGGCCGGGGAGTTCGTCTTCAGCCAGAGCCAGCCGGTCACCGCGCTCTTTATTCTCAAAGCCGGTCGGGTGCGCGTCTTCCGCGTCACGGAGGACGGGAAAGCCCTGACCATGGCAATCCTCGAACCCGGTGCTGTATTCGGGGAGATGCTCCTGATCGGCCAAAGAATGTACGACAACTATGCTGAAGCGATCGAAGACGCTGCGATCTGCCAGCTCAGCGTCGCCGAGGTCGAACAATACTTGCTCTCCGATCCCCGCATTGCCGTGCGCATCTCCCGTCTGCTGGGCGAACAGGTCGCCCGACTTGAGGAACGCCTGATCGATCTTGCCGTGCGTCCCCTGGCCGCACGAGTGGCCCGCACCCTGCTTAAACTCGCTGAAGCGGCGACCCCGCCCCGGTTCGGCCACACCACTGTCGTGCGACTCACTCACGAGCAGTTGGCCGGACTCCTCGGGGCCACCCGGGAAGCGACGAGCAAGACGATGTCCGACTTCGCCGCCCGCAACCTCATCCGTCAAGGACGCGGACGCATCACTATCCAAGATGCCACAGCGCTGCGCACTATCGCCAAGAGAACAGCCTGATTCACATTGATGACTGCCCCAACGAGACAGAAGTCGGTCAGCATTTATTGGCTACGAATCTCGCAGCCGACTGCCTGAAACAGGCCAACCTGTTCACGGACTCACGGACCCGGCTAAGAATCACCAACAGAGAAGGAAGACGATGAGTCGACAGAGCGAAAGATTAGAATTTTCTGGGTCCCACGGGTCGTCGCTGGCGGCGCGGCTGGATCTTCCGGACTCAACGCCTCGGGCGTATGCACTGTTTGCGCACTGCTTCACCTGCAGTAAAGACGTGCTCGCGGCCGCCCGGATCTCCCGAGCCCTGACCGACTTCGGCATCGCCGTCCTCCGATTCGACTTCACCGGCCTCGGCCAATCCGGGGGCGACTTCGCCAACACCAACTTCAGCTCCAACATTGACGATCTGGCCCACGCCGCCAATTTTCTCCGCGAACACTATGCGGCGCCCTCGCTTCTGATCGGGCACTCGCTGGGCGGGGCGGCCGTTCTCGCCGTCACCCACCGCATCCCCGAAGTGCGGGCAGTAGCAACCATTGGAGCTCCGGCCGACCCCGACCACATCAATCACCTCCTACTCGAGAGCCGCGCCGAGATCGAAGCGCGCGGAGAGGCTGAAGTACAACTCGCCGGTCGTACCTTCCGCATCCGCCAACAATTTCTCGACGATATCGCCGCGCAGCCTCAGGCCGAACGCATCCGCAACCTAGGCGCGGCCCTGCTCGTCATGCACTCACCCGTCGACACCACGGTCGACGCGGACAACGCGCGGCGCATTTACGACGCGGCCCGGCACCCGAAGTCCTTCGTCGCCCTCGACGGTGCCGACCATCTCCTCACCAAACCGGCCGATGCCACATTCGCTGCCGGGATGCTCGCCACCTGGGCCAGCCGCTACGCGTTCGACCCGGTCCCGGTGCCGGTCCTTTCCCCGGTGCCGGCAGATCCAGACGAAGGGCTCGTCGTGGTCTCCGAAAGCGGTACGGGCGCTTTCGCCCAGAATATTATGATCGGCCAGCACCGGCTCACCGCCGACGAACCCGAACCAATCGGCACCAACACCGGCCCGTCACCCTATGACTTGCTGCTGGCGGGTCTGGGTGCGTGCACCTCGATGACGGTGCGGATGTATGCCGAGCGCAAGAAGTGGCCGCTGGAGAAGGTCACCGTGACGCTCCGACACTCCCGAATCCACGCGCAGGATTGCGCGGACTGCGACACCAAAACCGGACAGGTGGACCGAATCGAACGGATCATCCGTTTCGACGGCGGCCTCGACGACACCCAGCGGCAGCGGCTGCGCGAAATCGCCGACCAGTGTCCCGTGCACCGCACTCTGCACTCGGAGGTCATCATCGACACGATTGTCTCCCCTCCGGCAGGCAAGAACTCGCATGAGTGACCTCCCGATCGCCGACCACGCGTTGCTCTCGGATCGGCACTCCGCCGCCCTGGTTGCTCGGGAGGGTTCGATCGTCTGGCTCTGTTTTCCCCGGTTCGACAGCGAATCCGTGTTTGCGTCAATCCTGGACGACGATGCCGGGTACTGGTCTATCCGGCCCACCGCGGCGAGCACGTCAACCCGCTCCTACGTGGCTGGGACGATGGCCCTGCAGACCACCTTCCATACCGATGAGGGCACCCTTGAACTCATTGATGCCCTGGAGTTGGGGGCCGGGGCCGATCCACACCGTCTTGGCGAAAACGCCCCACACACGCTGCTGCGCGGCGTGCATTGCACGAGCGGGCGGGTCACCGTCGAGATGGTCTGCCGCCCTCGCCCCGAATATGGTCTGGTGGTCCCGGTTTTTGCTGAGATCGATTCCGGTGTCGTCGCCACAGGTGGTTCGGGTCGGCTCACCCTGTCGCTTCCTGCTCCGGTGACAGGCCTTGACGGGGAGATCCGGGTGCAGCTCACTCTCGAGGCAGGGCAACACCGGTATTTCGCCCTGCAGCGCACGCGCCTCGGCGAGCCGCTGCCTGGTGCCTACACTCAGGATGAGATCGCGGCCGGCTTGGCGGTAACGACCGCGAGTTGGCAGGAGTGGTCGGCGATCCACCAAAGCTATGACGGGCCGTGGCGGGAGCTGGTTCACCACTCGGGACGGGTGCTGCAGGCGCTGAGCTACCAGCCCACCGGTGCGATCGTGGCCGCTGCCACGACATCCTTGCCCGAGGAAATCGGCGGTGAACGCAACTGGGACTACCGCTACTCCTGGGTGCGCGACGCCAGCTTCACCATGAAAGCCCTCTGGGTTGCGGCCTGCCCGGACGAAGCCCACGAATTCTTTGACTTCATAACCGCGGCCGCCGCGCACTCTAGGCCCGAACGTCATCTGCAGATCATGTTCGGCATCGGTGGCGAACATGACCTGGCCGAACGCGTTCTCCCGCAACTGACCGGGTGGCGGGGGAGCGGCCCCGTGCGGGTCGGAAACGGTGCCTGGGACCAACCTCAACTCGATGTCTACGGCGAACTTCTCGACTCCGCGTTCAGGCTTCGAGGGCAACTCGGAGAAATTCAACTGGCTGCGCGAACCTTCCTGATCGCCCTCGCTGACGCCGCCGCCAGCCAATGGCAGCAGCCGGACAACGGGATCTGGGAAGTCCGTGGCGCCCCGCGCCACTTCCTCTACTCGAAACTCATGTGCTGGGTAGCCCTCGACCGGGCCATCGCCATGGCCGAGCAGCTGCACGCCACCGACCGGATCGCACAGTGGTCAGCGACGGCTGCACAGATCCGCGCCACCATCCTCGAGAAGGGATGGAACGAGGAGGCCAGTGCCTTCACACAATCCTTTGATTCGTCCGAGCTGGATGCGTCGTCATTGATGATGTCCATCGTCGGATTCCTGCCAGCATCCGATCCACGCGTGCTCGCCACCGCAGACGCCATCATTGAGCGGCTCACGGATGCTCGAGGCCTGGTCTATCGGTACCAAACTGACACCGGTGTCGACGGCCTGGACGGTCACGAGGGAACGTTTCTGCTCTGCACATTCTGGCTCGCCCAGGTGCTCGCCGACGGCGGGCGGCTCGGTGAGGCCCGCGAGGTGTTTGAGAGAGCCGTGAGTCACGTCAACGACGTCGGCCTGCTCGCCGAGGAGGTCGACTCGGAAACCGGCGAACAACTGGGCAACTTTCCCCAGGCCTTCAGCCACGTGGGGCTGATAAATGCCGCGTGGGCCATCAAACAGGCCGAGAGCGGCTACCCCGCCGACGAGAGACTAGCACCAGAAAACGCTCCATAGCCTGGGTGTCGTTGCACCTATCAATCCCAACCATGCAGTGCACGTGAAAGACGCGCTCGCGTCATCCGGTTCTGGACTGACCGATAAATTCGCCTCGCTCCTCCGTGCGACCCCCAGCCGCGAAAGGACGGAAGACCAGGTCAAGGTGATCGGGACCCGCTTGGACAGTTCAAGCCGGACGAACCGGAACTGAAGCGGAGTCGACTCGGCGGGGCTGGCCTGGGCCGTCGCCTTCATAACCGAGTAATTGCGGAGGACATTCCACTAGCGAGATGGGGAAGCGGCTTTTCCATTCCGGTGTTTTTCTTCGGCGGTGTATTCGGGGTTGGTGATGATGTTGCAGATGTCTGCCTCCTCGCATTCGACCGGGTCGCGCCCGTGACTGGCGTCGATGAGTCTCTTGAGCTCCGTAGCCAGAACAGCGAGCTCGAGTTGGCGGGCTTGCACGTCTTTCAGTTTGCGATCCAGCAGGAAGGATGTGTGGGAGCAGGGAGCCTGGCCCGCATCGCGAAGGGCAAGAACACTGGTGATCTCCGCGAGCGTGAGGCCGGCCGCCTGTCCACTCTGAATAAAGCTCAACCTGCTGATCACGGCGGGATCATAGTCACGGTACCCGTTCGGCTGACGAGGAGGCGAGGGCACAAGCCCCTGCTTTTCATAAAAACGAATGGTTTGACGATGAACGCCGAGAGCGGCGGCGACCTCTCCAATGAGCATGATCTGAGCCTAACGCTTGACCTTGCACTGCACTTCACGGTTTAGCGTTGGCGTATGGACATCACTTTGCAATATTTCGACGGCTGCCCCAATTGGACAGTGACCGACGAACGGCTGCTGGCGCTCACCGAAGGAAACCCCGGGATGGTCGTTCGGCGGCACATCGTGGACACCGCGGAAGAAGCCGAACGGGTGGGATTTGGCGGTTCTCCCAGCATCCTCATCAACGGCATCGACCCCTTTGCACG
>NZ_JADOUX010000029.1:0-24827 GCF_015751745.1 Cryobacterium sp. CAN_C2 | reverse complement strand
TGGAAAATCCGCATAACCAACGGAAGACCCCAACTCCTCGGCCCCCTCCTCTGGGACCCCACCCAAACCTGGCGACCCGCCCACAGCCACCGCGCCAACACCCCCAGCGCCAACACCCCCAGCCCAAAACCCCACTGGCGCACCTAACAGCCTGGCGCACCTAACAGACGTGTGCCCCATCGAGCCGGGCGACGTCGATCGGCTACTTCGCGCCGACAGAGACCGTGGGGCTACCGAGGGCTGCGGCTGGCATCTCGGCCGCGAGGCGGTTGGCCTCTTCGATGAGGGTGGCCACGATCTCGGACTCGGGCACGGTCTTGATGACCTCGCCGCGCACGAAGATCTGGCCCCTGCCGTTGCCGCTCGCGACACCGAGGTCGGCCTCACGGGCCTCGCCCGGTCCGTTGACGACGCAGCCCATGACGGCGACGCGCAACGGCACGGTCATACCCGCGAGCCCGTCGGTGACATCATTGGCGAGCTTGTAGACATCCACTTGGGCCCGGCCGCAGCTCGGGCACGAGACGATCTCAAGCTTGCGTTCGCGCAGGTTGAGCGACTGCAGAATCTGCAGGCCCACCTTGATCTCCTCGACCGGCGGGGCGCTCAGTGACACCCGAATGGTGTCACCGATGCCCTCACCGAGCAGAATGCCGAACGCGGTCGCGCTCTTGATAGTGCCCTGAAAGCTCGGTCCGGCCTCGGTCACACCGAGGTGCAACGGCCAGTCACCGCGTTCGGCGAGCAGACGGTAGGCCTTGACCATAATCACCGGGTCGTTGTGCTTGACCGAGATCTTGAAGTCGTGAAAATCGTGCTCTTCGAACAGGCTCGCCTCCCAGACGGCGCTCTCGACGAGCGCTTCGGGGGTGGCCTTGCCATATTTCTGCATGAGGCTCGGCTCGAGCGAACCGGCATTCACGCCGATGCGCAGACTCACGCCAGCGGCCTTCGCCGCAGCGGCGATCTTGCCAACCTGGTCGTCAAACTTACGAATGTTGCCGGGGTTCACACGCACGGCGGCGCAGCCGGCGTCGATCGCCGCGAACACATAGTTCGGCTGGAAGTGGATGTCCGCGATGACCGGAATCTGACTCTTCTTGGCAATGATCGACAGGGCCTCAGCGTCGTCACGCGTGGGCACCGCCACGCGCACGATGTCGCAGCCGGTCGCCGTGAGTTCGGCGATCTGCTGAAGCGTCGCGTTGATGTTTGTCGTCGGAGTAGTCGTCATCGATTGCACGCTCACCTGAGCATCGCCACCGACCAGGACCTTTCCGACCTTGATCTGACGGGATTTACGTCTGGGAGCGAGTACCTCAGGTACTTTAGGCATCCCCAAGTTGATAGCAGCCACACACCTAGCTTACGCGCCGAGCTGGGGCCGCAGCTGCGCGGCCCCGCCCATGCCTCACAGCGCTCCTGAACTACAGCGTGATCTGGTCGGGCGAGATCGGCTGCGTCGCCGACTGCTCGACTGCACGGTCGAATTGGGCGAGGAGGGCCTCCAGGAATGCGGCCGGGTGCTCCAGGTGCGGCGAGTGTCCACAGTCGACCAGTTCAAGCTCGGTCGTATCGCCGCCGCCCTGCTCGTAGGCGGCCAGCACGGCCCGAGTCTGCTGGATCATCGGCTGCGGCGGTGCCGCGTCGAGCCCGGGCCAGCCCGGAATCACGCCGAGCTGCCCGAGGAAGTTCAGGTCGAACAACGACGTGTCAGACACGATCACATCGTCGCTGCCATGCACCCACAGAATGGGTGGCTTGTCAGCGAGGTCGACGATGGCACTGGTGTTGAAGTAACGCGGCACCATTGTGTTGAGCACGCCGTTCGTGCCCGGGGCGAAACCGGGCCAGTTTGCCGAAGCGGATGCATCGCCCGGGTAGCTTCCGGGGCCGGTCGCGGTGGTGAGCATCGATTCAACCCACACGTCGTCGAACTCTGAACTGAACGGCGGCTTGACGTAGGCGGTCTGGTAAACGGTGCGCGGACAGGTCTGCGCGTCGGCCGTGCGGTCGCCCGAGGCGAGCCGGGCAATGAAGTCCGGGTTGGCGCCACCGGCGCCGGCCCCGGCATCGTCGGGGGTGAGCCGCACACCCTCGGCTCCGCGGGTGCCACCGAAACCGTACGGCGAGACCGGTGCCACGAGGGTCACGGTTGAAACCTGTGCCGGGTGGTCGAGCAGAAACTGCATCAGCACTCCCCCGCCCATGCTCCAGCCAACGAAATGTGCCCGGTCAATACCGAGCTCGGTCAGCACCGATGCGACATCGTCGGCGAAGTCACCGAGGCCGCGTCTGGCATCGACCGGCAGCGTCTCGCTCGTTCCGAAGCCGCGCAGGTCGATCGCCAGGGCGCGTATGGTGCGCGGCAGGGCCAGCATCAGCGGCTGCCAGAACAACGACGACGACACGTTGCCGTGAATGAACACGACCGTGTCGGACGGGTTGGTGGCCGGTCGTTCGAGCACGCCGGCCTGGAGCCGAGCGGTGCTGATTGTGTGCTGGGTGATTCCGTCGAAAACGGTGTTCATCATGAGCGAAGTCCTCTCTGACTTCTCGGGATTTATCGTTGGTCGAGCTGGTCGTTGTTCGTTGGTCGAGCTGGTCGTTGTTCGTTGGTCGAGCTGGTCAGTGATGACGGATGCGACGTGCCCGGCTCCACGGTCGCTCATCACGATCGTGTAGTGGTTGACGCCGTCGACCTCGTGCCGGCGGAGGGCTGGCATCCGCTCGATTGCGGCATCGACAGCGGCCCGGTCGTAGAGGGCGGTCGACTCGTTCAGCAGACCCCGCGGTGCACGCAGAAAATCCATCGGCAGACACAGTTCCGCCAGGGCCTCCGCATACCCGTCAGACCCGTTCAGCTGCGTGACGTTCTCGGCGACGGCCTCCAGCCGGGCGGAGGGGTGCAGATTCGGCGCCGTGCCGTCGAGGTCGTAGTTCGCGAACGTGCCGACACGCTCAGACCAGTCCGTCGCAAAAGCCGGGTGCGCCCGCCAGAACTCGGCATAGGCATCGCGGCTCGCAAACGTTCGGGACAGACGCTCGGCGGCCGGGCCGAGCATGAGAAGCGGGTCAATGCCGTCTTCACGCAGAATCGGCAGGCCCCCGTCGACGAGCACGAGGGACTGAACCCGATCGGGGTGCAGGTGGGCGAGCCACACGGCGACGAACGCGCCCATCGAATGCCCGACCACGATGGCCCGATCAATCTCAAGAAAGTCCAGCACTGCCGCCAGGTCATCGGCATGCTGGCGCAGACCGTACGGCCCCGGCAGGTGGTTGCTGCGGGCGCGCCCGCGCAGATCGGGCGCGATCACCCGGGTGCCGGGCAGCTGCTCGGCCAGCCACGGCCAGGTCAGGTGCGAGGCGGTGATGCCGTGAACGGCCAGTACGGGCGTGCCAATGGTTTCGCCGGCACGCCACTGCCCACCATGCAGGCTGCCGCCCGAGATCGGCGCCTGAAACGCACGGTAGTCGTTAGTGCCGCCTCGGCTGCTGCCGGTCGTAATCCGATAAGTCATTGCCCCGCGTTTCTCATCGTCCCGCCCACCACCACCACAGCGAATGCCGCCGCCTGCACACCCGAGCGACGATGATGCCCCGGCGAGATGAGCCAGCTGAAGTCGCCGGCCTGCCCCGCCACTCGCGGCCCGGCATCTACCCCTCGTGAACGAGGAGCTGGGCTGCTGCCGAACCAGTGAACAGAAACGTGGGCCTGATTTCAGGTATAGGAAATCTCTTTGGTTTTGTCGGTACTGTCAAGGGGTAGCCGCCCCCGATGAAAAAAACACAGCCAGCAGTGACAAGCTGGTTCAGGGCGCGTTCTCGGTGAACGCCGGCTCAAAAAATTGACAAAGGAGTCCCGATGACCGAAATCGACGTCGTAATCTTGGCCGGTTCACGCACCCCGCAGGGTCGCGTGAACGGACAGCTCGCGAGCCTCACCGCCGTTGAGCTCGGGGCGGCAGCTATCGCCGGGGCGCTCGCGCGGGCCCACGTCGCGCCCGAACAGGTCGACTTCGTTCTGATGGGGCAGGTCTTGCAGGCCGGTTGCGGGCAGAACCCGGCCCGGCAGGCCGGCGTGGCCGCAGGCATCCCGTGGAACGTACCGGCAATGACCCTCAACAAGGTCTGCCTCTCGGGTCTCGCCGCGGTCATCGACGCCGCCCGCCTGGTGCGCCTCGGTGAAGCGGATGTCGTTGTCGCCGGTGGGCAGGAGTCCATGTCGCGGGCGCCGCACCTGCTGCCCGGTTCCCGCCAGGGCTGGGCCTACGGCACCGTGTCGGCGCTGGATCACGCCGCGCATGACGGTTTGTCAGATGCCTTCGATGGCCTCTCGATGGGGCTCTCGACCGAGAAGTCGATCGCCTCGCTCGGGCTCAGCCGCCTCGAGCAGGACGAGATCGCGGCCGCGTCCCACCAGCGGGCCGCGGCTGCCGAGGCTGCCGGCGTGTTCGAGGACGAGATCACCCCGCTGAGCGTGCAGCAGCGTCGAGGCGAGCCGCTGCTCATCTCAACCGACGAGGGCGTGCGCCCCGACAGTACCTCGGCGACGCTGGGCAAGCTGCGGCCGGCGTTCGACCCCGCCGGCGCGATCACGGCCGGCAACGCTGCCCCGCTCAGCGACGGCGCAAGCGCCGTCGTGGTCACCAGCCGCGCCTGGGCCGAGAAGCACGGGCTCAGCTGGCTCGCCGTGATCGAAGCCTCCGGCCAGGTCGCCGGGCCAGACAATTCCCTGCACTCGCAGCCGTCGAATGCCATCGCTCACGCCCTCGCACGTCAGGGCTGGTCGGCCAGTGACCTCGACCTGATCGAGATCAACGAGGCCTTTGCGGCAGTCGTCGCACAGTCGTCGAAGGATCTCGGCGTGACCAGTGACGTGGTCAACATCCACGGTGGCGGCATCGCCATCGGTCACCCGATCGGCTCTAGCGGCGGTCGCGTTGCGCTGCACGCAGCGCTCGAACTCGCGCGCCGCGGCAGCGGAAAAGCCGCGGTCGCCCTGTGTGGCGGGGGCGGCCAGGGCGAAGCACTGCTGCTCTCGCGCTAGGGATCGACGTCGAATGACCGGGCCCGTTGGGCATAGGTCAGTGATCACAGCAACGGCGCACCCGACGCGTAAGAGAACCAGGCGATCTGGTCGTAGAAGTGCCGGCTCATATCGTTGTCAAACACGGTCGGCGGCGAACCAATCCCGTTTCTGCGAATCGGCTGGTGTCGCCTGCCATCTGGGCGTGAGGTAACGACAGGCCCGCAGATTCTAGGTCTTGATCAACAGATTTGACGCGGTATTCGGTGGAACAACCTCGTCGAGAGCTGCGCGCAGACCGCCCAGACGCTGATCAACCTCGACGGGGACGTCGACTCGATCGGGTGATGGTGCGGGGCTGGCATGGAACACGTTCCTTCGAACTCGAGCTGTTCACTCGAGCCGTTTCGCCCAAGCTATTTCCGGGAGCACGCTTTTCCCGGCGCGCCGCGCCATCAATCCGTCCGGAAGATCCGCACGCCACAGGTACTCCCCGCGGCTCAGCTGGACGGCGCCTGCGGGCCCGGGCGGTTGGGGCGGAGTGCGTCGAGGCGAGCGCGATATTCGATCTCGCCGATGTCGCCCTGGGCGAATCGCTCGGCAAGGATCTTTTCGGCGCTGCCGACGGCCTCCGCTCCCCCGGGCCAGCCGGGATGGCCGTCACCGCTGCGTATTCCGCGACGCCAGCGGCGGCCGAAGGGGGCATCGTCCTCAGCCGGTGCTGACCAGCCCGGCCTCATCGGCGACGATCACGAGTTGTACCCGGTCGCGGGCCGCGAGTTTGCTCATGATGCGCGACACGTGCGTCTTGGCGGTGAGCGGGCTGAGAAACAGCCGTGCACCGATCTCGGCGTTGGTCAGGCCACGGCCGACCAGGGCGAGCACCTCGCGTTCGCGATCAGTCAGGCTCGACAGCAGCGAGGCATCCGCTGCCACGCGCAGGCCAACAGCCATGCGTTCGAGAAGCCGCCGGGTCACGCCGGGCGAGAGCAGTCCATCGCCCGCGGCAACGACCCGCACCGCTCGAATCAGCTCGGTCGGTTCGGTGTCTTTCACGAGAAACCCGCTCGCCCCGGCCCGAATGGCCGGGGCGACATACTCGTCAAGCTCGAACGTCGTCACGATCACAATGTGGGTTGCGGCGTTCAGTGGGTCACCGGCGATCTGCTCGGTCGCCCACAAGCCGTCACCGTTCGGCATGCGGATGTCCATCAGCACGACGTCGGGGCGATGCCGGGTGACCTGGTCGACCGCTTCACGGCCGGTGCCGGCCTGGCCGACGACCGCAATGTCGGCCTCCGACTCAAGCAACGCGGCAAACCCCGCCCGAATCAGCTGCTGGTCGTCGGCGATCACCACCCGAATCATCGGGAACTCCAAAACGGAATGCGGGCCTCGATGCGCACGCCGCCGGCGCCACCGCGAGTGACCCACAGGCTGCCGCCGTTGAGTTCGGCGCGCTCGCGCATGCCGAGCAGTCCGCCGCCCGGCACGATCGGGCCATCCGGCGCCCGGCCGTCATCGGTCACCGTGATCAAATAGCTGCCCTGCTCAGGGCCGAGATAAACGGATGCCTTGCTCGCGTTCGCATGCCGCAGCACGTTGGTCAGTGCCTCCTGGCAGATTCGGTACAGGGCAAGCTGGGTCGCGGCGGGAGCCGCCTGGGGCGCATCGAGGGCGTCAACAAAATCGACCGTGAGGTGCTGCGCACGGAACGAATCTATCAGCGCGGGCAGCCCGGCCAGGTCGGGCTCCGGCGAGAGCGGCGCCTGGCCCTCATCGGCACCGGTCCGAAGAATCCCGAGCACCGTGCGCACCTCGTCGAGGGCATTCTTACTCGTGCTCTTGATGCTCGCAAGCGCCTCGGCCGCCTTCTCGGGCTGGCTATCGATCAGGTGCAGCCCGACCCCGGCCTGCACGTTGATCTGCGACAGGCTGTGCGCGAGCACGTCGTGCAATTCCCGGGCGATGCGCACCCGCTCGCGCTGCTCAGCGGACTGCCTTCGGGCATCCACTGTTCGACGCACCTCGGCAAAACGCTCGGTTCGAGAGCGGAGGCCCTCCCCGGCGCCCATGATCACCGCGAGCGCGAGCGTGGTGAACGCCACCCGCATCGGGTGCAGGCTGGGGCTGACGAGGCTCGCGGTGAGAATCGTCACGACCCAGACCGAGCCGACCGAGCTGTAGACCCAGACCCGGGCGCCGCGCACGATTCCGAGCACAATCGCGAAGACAAGTGCGATGGAGGGCACGCCGATGTCGGGCCGCACGAGCACGAGCGCGCCGGCCGCAGCGGCAATGACCAGGGTGACCGGGCCGGGAAACCGGCGGGCGACAACGAGGGCGAGGGGACCGATCAGGGCGAGTGCAACGGCGAGAAACCAGCCAGCCAGGGCCAGGCCGGGGCGGTCACCGAAGAACTCAAACGGCCTGTGGTGGCCGTCGAAGCCGCCCAGCATGTCGCCACCGGTGTCGCCAGAGCCGAAACCGGGGCCGCGCCGCCCTGGCCAGGCGAGAATCGCGACGGCAGGTACCTGCACGAGGAACGAGATGACGACGGGCAGCCAGAGCCGGGCCCGCCGCGGAATGCCGGAGCCGGCCCGACCACCAGCATCCGGTCTGGGCCGGTCGGGGTCGTACCACGCTGCATCGGAATCCCAGTGTGGTGGCATGACTCGATGCTACTTGCGAAACATACCGCCGACATCCGCCCCCAGCTGGGGTCGGGCAGGCGGAGTACGCCGGTGGGAGTAGTGGGGTTGGGCCGGGCGTGCACCAAGGACAGGCAAGGGCGCACGGCGGAGAATACGCGTACTCGGCCCCGCGGCGGCCCCCACGAGCGAAAATCTTCGAGCCAACGACGTCGGCATGAACACAACTCATAGAATTTCGTTACGCGAGCCGCCCTGCCCGGGCCCGCACAATGAATCCCGGCATATTGGCCGCTTTTGCCGGGGAACTACCCGAAGAAATTGATCGGCTTGACAATGTCAGCGTAGATGAGCAACAGACTCATACCGCCGAGCAAAATCACGACCGCGAAGGTCAACGGCATGAGCTTGGCCATGTCGACCGGCCCCGGGTCTGGCCGTTTCAACAGCTTCGCGAAGAATCGACGGATGCCTTCCCACAGCGCCCCGGCAACGTGACCGCCGTCGAGTGGCAGTAGGGGTACGAGGTTGAACACGAACAGGGCAATATTGAGCGAGCCGAGAATGCCGAGCATGCTCGCGACCTTGGTCGCGACCGGGATCGTGTCGATGCTCGCGATTTCGCCGGCGACGCGACCGACACCGACCACGCTGATCGGACCGTTCAGGTCGCGCTCCCCCGGCCCGAACGCCGCATTGGCCACGGCCACGAGCCGGTCGGGCAGGTTGAGGATCATGTGCACGACGTTGACTATGTTGTCGCCGACCAGGGGCAACACGGCGGTCGCCGGCTGCGGCACGAGTTCGCCCGCCGCTCCAATACCGACGAAACCAACCTCCTCGGTGACCAAAGCGCCGGAGGCATCCGTTTTGATCTTGTTGGCGTCGGTGTACGCGTTACGTTGGGTGAGTTTGGGGGTGAGGGTGAGATTCACGTTCGCCCCGGCACGTTCCACGACCACCGCGAGGGTCTGCCCGGGCGACGTTCGGATGATGTCGGTCGACTGCTTCCAGCTCGTGATGGCTGTTCCGCCGATGCTGACCAGTCGATCGCCGGGCTGCAGTCCCGCGGCAGCACCGGGCGAGGCTTCATCGGTGGCGGCGCAGGCCTGTCGGTCGCTCGATGCGGGCAGCACGCACTCGCTCACGCTGCCGACAGTCGTGCTGATCTGCGCCGTGCCGAACCCCATGAGCAAAATGGCGAACATCACGATCGCGATGAGCAGGTTCATGGTCGGCCCGCCGAGCATGATGACCACGCGCTTGTAGACGGGCAATTGGTAGAACGCGCGGTGGTCTTCGCCCTCGCCGATCGTCTCCGCACTGGCCCGGCGGGCGTCGTCGACCATGGTCGACAGGGCGCTCGTTTTCTTCTCCGGCGCACCCTCCTGCACCATCTGATCGAAGAAACCGGTGGTGGTGCTGCGGGGAGCTCCGCCCTTCTTGGAGGGTGGAAACATACCGATCATGGCAATGTAGCCGCCCAGAGGAAGGGCCTTGACGCCGTACTCCGTCTCGCCCTTCGTGCGCGACCAGATCGTGGGCCCGAAGCCGATCATGTACTGGGTTACCTTGACGCCGAACAGTTTTGCGGGCACGAGGTGGCCGATTTCGTGCAGGCCGATCGACACGGCCAGCCCCACGACCATAATCGCGACGCCCAGAATGAACAGCAGTACGGTTTCCACAGTCGTAGAGTAACCGCATCAAGCTGCAAAGCGGCTGGCCGTGCGGGCCGATCCCCCCGATTAGGAAGCGCATGTGGTTTGCTAGAGAGCGGACGCACCTGGAGGTGCCCTTGACTTACGAACCTGTTCCCACGCAGCAGCTGCCCGCGCTATCGCCACAGCCACTCGGCCCGGTCGGCAGCCTGTTAGCCGACCGTTTTCTGGTCGAGAGCCTGATCGGCACCGGGGGGATGGCATCCGTTTACCGCGCGACGGACACCGCGCTCGGCCGCACCGTGGCCGTCAAACTGTTTCGCGCCGACGGTGGCGCCTCCGAGCCCGAACGTCAGAGCGGTGAGATCGCCCTGCTCGCGAGCCTGAACCATTTCGCGCTGGTCACCCTGTTCGACGCCGGTACCACCAGTGATGCTGGCGCCCCGCGCACGTTCATCGTGATGGAACTCGTCGACGGCCCCGACTTGCGTACGCGCATCGCAGAAGGCCCGCTGCTGCCAAGCCTTGATGTGGCCGAGATGGGCGCCGATCTTGCCGAGGCGCTGCACTACGTGCACGAGCAGGGCATCATTCACCGTGACGTCAAGCCGGCCAACGTTCTGCTCGCGCCCTCCGGCTTTCCGGGCCGCAGCGTGCACGCCAAGCTCGCCGATTTCGGCATTGCCCGGTTGCTCGATGAGACCCGGCTCACGGCGACCGGGTCTCTTCTCGGCACGGCGAGCTATCTCAGCCCGGAACAGGCCCTCGGTGGTGCCATCGGTGCGCCAACGGATGTCTATTCGCTCGGCCTCGTTCTGCTCGAGTGCCTTACCGGGCTGCGCGCGTACCCGGGAACAGCCGTGGAATCGGCGATGGCTCGGCTGCAGCGACAGCCCGAGATCCCGAGCGAGCTCGACCGGGACTGGGCTGCGATACTGCGCTCGATGACCGCCCGCGACGCCGCCGACCGGCCGACCGCCGCCGAGGCAGCTCTGCAGCTGCGCGCGCTGGCCACCGGCAACCCGGAGACCGACGCACCCACCCTGCTGTTGCCGACGAGTGCCCTCAGCGACGCCGCACCGACTGAAATTCTGACGAAGGAACCGGCACCGCAGCCCAAGCCAGCAACGGCGGCTATCTCCTGGAAGCAGACCGGGACCAAGCCCGTACCGGCAGCACGCAACCGCGCGGCCATCTTCTGGATCGTAGCGGCCGCCCTCGTTGTCACGGCGATCGTTCTCGGTGCGCTGCTCCTGCGCGGCGGCGACGAGCCGGCAGTGGTTCCGCCGAACTATCCGGCGGTCGACGGCACCCTCGGAACGCATCTCGAACAGCTACAGAAAAGCGTGAACCCGTGAATCGACGTATGCGCAATCGCCTGACCGTGACCGTCTCCGGACTACTCCTGCTGCTGCCGCTGGCCGGCTGCGCTGCCGAGCCGGTCGACCTGCACGCTTCCACGGCCAAGAATCTGCAGGCCGCGATGCTCGACATCACCGAGGCGGCCGCGGCCGGCGACTTCGGCGACGCCCAGTCGCTCCTGACCCACATGCAGGCCAACCTGCGCACCGCGGCCGCAGCTGGCCAGGTGAGCGCCGAACGGTCGGCGTCGATCCAGTCCGCCATCAACCTGGTCAGTGCCGATCTGACGGTGGAGATCGACGCAGCCGCGGTGGCCGCCGCAGCCGCTGCTCAGGAGGTCGCCGACGCGGCGGCCCTCGCCAAGGAACAGAACGCCGAGGACCGCGCCGATGATGCCAAAGACGCGGCCGAAGAGGCCGCCCAGAAGGCGCGCGATGCCCGCGAGGAGTGCCGCAAGGACAAGGACAGAGTCGGCGAATGCAACTAGGGTGCGTCAGCCTGCGCGTATGAGCCGATCGGCGGCGGCCCGAGCCCAGCGCTCGGCCTCAGCGAGCGACTCCCGGGTGAGCGCACCGTCGTGTTCGTGGGATTCGACCACGTGCAACACCGTGTCGACGATGTCCAGAAAGCCGATGCTCCCGGCGTGGAAAGCCGCAACGGCCTGCTCGTTGGCTGCGTTGAACACCGCCGGATAGGTGCCGCCCCTGCGGCCGACCTTCTTGGCCAGTTCGACCGCGGGAAAGGCCGCGTCGTCGAGCGGTTCGAAGGTCCAGCTGTGCGGCACGGTCCAGTCGATCGGGGTGCCGACCGCGGCAACCCGATTCGGCCAGTCCAACCCGAGCGAGATCGGCAGCCGCATGTCGGGCGGGCTGGCCTGCGCGATGGTCGACCCGTCGACGAATTCAACCATCGAGTGCACCACGGATTGCGGGTGCACGACGGCGTCGATACGGTCGTATTCCACGTCGAACAGCAGGTGTGCCTCAATGATCTCCAGGCCCTTGTTCACGAGGGTGGCAGAGTTGGTGGTCACCACGAGTCCCATGTTCCAGGTCGGGTGGGCGAGGGCCTGAGCGGGGGTCACCCGGGCGAGCTGCTCCCGGGTGAAACCGCGAAACGGCCCACCGGATGCCGTCAGCACGAGTCGACGCACCTCATGCTGGGTTCCCGCGAGCAAGGCCTGGGCGATGGCGGAGTGTTCGGAGTCGACGGGCACAATCTGCCCGGGCGCAGCGAGCGATTTGACCAGGTCGCCACCGACAATGAGCGACTCCTTATTGGCCAGGGCCAGGGTACGTCCGGCTTTCAGCGCAGCGAGCGTCGGTCCAAGGCCGACCGACCCGGTGATGCCGTTGAGCACGACGTCGGCGTCGACGTCCCGCACGAGCTGCTCGGCAGCATCCGCTCCCAAGGCGGTGTACTCGACCTGAAAGTCAAGCGCCTGCGCATCGAGAAGTTCGCGGTTGCTGCCGGCCGCCAGACCGACCACCTCGAACCGTTCGGGGTTTGCACGGATGACGTCGAGGGCCTGGGTTCCGATCGAGCCCGTAGACCCGAGGATGATTACTCTCTGCACCTCTCCATGCTACGTGCACGCCACGAGTGGCGTAGTGTCAACGAGTGACCGGTGCCAGAGCAGAACCCGACGACAATGATGCAACCGTCACCAGAGACAGCGATTCCGCAGCCGTCTTTGCCGACGGCGCTGCCGACGCCTCCTCCGCAGACCTACCCGACGATCGGGAGCGCGTGAAGCGGCCCGGTTTCGTCTACTTTCTCGGCTACGGCATCATGGCGCCCGTCGCCCGCATTGTGTTTCGCCCACGCATCCTCGGCCGCGAGAATATCCCGGCCACCGGCCGCGTCATTCTGGCGAGCAATCACCTTTCCTTCATCGACAGCATCGTCATTCCGCTCGTCGCCACCCGGCGGGTGCAGTTTCTGGCCAAGTCGACCTACTTCACCGGGACCGGCTTCACCGGCTGGGTCTCGCGCACCTTCTTCACCGCGATCGGCGCGATCGGCGTGGAACGCGGCGCCGGGCAGGCCGCGCAGGCGGCCCTCGATGAGGGCCGCGCAGTGCTCGACGCCGAGGGTGCCTTCGCGATCTACCCGGAGGGTACCCGCTCACTGGACGGCCGCCTCTACAAGGGCCGAACCGGTGTCGCCTGGCTCGCCCTCACCACGGGTGCCGTGGTCGTTCCGGTCGGACTTATCGGCACGCAGGAAATTCAGCCGGTGGGCACCAAGGTGCCCCGCATTCGCAAGGTCACCGTGAGCTTCGGCGAACCGCTCGACCTCAGCCACCACGGCCAGGCAACGTCGGGCAAGGCCCGCCGCCAGGCAACGGATGAGATCATGGCGGCCATTCACGGCCTGTCCGGCCAGGAATTAGCCCATGCCTACAACGAATCCCCGCCGGTCGGCACCCTTAATCGCCTCGCCCATCGGGTCTTTCCGCGCGAACGCCTGTAGCGACAAGGATCTGCTACGGTCGGCGGGCCCAGCCAACAGTCATAGGCTGGATCAATGACTGCAACGTATTCGGTGCCCCAGCAACGCAAGCTCGTGACGGCTCTTCCCGGCCCCAAGTCGGTTGAGCTGCAGGCCAGGCGGGAGAAGACGGTGGCCCGCGGCGCCGGAACCCTCGCCAACATCTATATGGACCGCGGCGCGGGAGCCATCCTGGTCGACGTTGACGGCAACCAGATCATTGACCTCGGCTGCGGCATTGGGGTGACCACGATCGGTCACGCGCATCCGGAGGTCGCGGCGGCAGCATCCGCTCAGGCAGCGAAGCTGACCCACACCCTGTTCACCGTCACTCCCTACGAGAACTACGTTGCCGTTGCCGAGAAACTGGCCGAGATCACCCCCGGCGACTTTGAAAAGCACTCGGTTCTCGTCAACACCGGCGCGGAAGCGGTGGAGAACGCGGTGAAAATCGCCCGCAAGTTCACCGGGCGCCGGGCAATCGTGGCCCTCGACCATGCCTTTCACGGCCGTACCAACCTGACCATGACGATGACGTACCGGCCTTGGCCGGAACGCGCCGGAATGGGCCCGTTCCCCGGCGAAATCTACAGCGTGCCGACGAGCTACCCGTTCCGCGATGGTTTGAGCGGTCTCGAAGCGGCCGAGAAGACCATCGACTACATCAACACCCACATCGGGGCGACCGAGATCGCGGCGTTCTTCGTCGAGCCGATTCAGGGCGACGGCGGCATCGTCATCCCCGCACCCGGCTACTTCACGCGCATTCGAGAATTCTGCACGGAGAACGGCATCCTCTTCGTTGCCGATGAGGTTCAGGCCGGCATCGCCCGCACCGGTGTCTGGTGCTCGATCGAGCACCACGACGTCGTGCCCGACCTCGTCACCACGGCCAAGGGTATTGCCGGCGGCTTTCCGCTCGCCGCCGTCACCGGCCGCGCCGATATCATGGATTCGGTGCAGCCCGGCGGCATCGGCGGCACCTTCGGTGGCAACCCGGTCTCGACCGCAGCCGCCCTCGCGGTGTTCAACCTGATCGAGCGCGACAACCTGCTCGGCGAAGCGCAGCGGGTCGAGGCTGCACTGTGGGCACGCATCGGCGACTGGGCCGAGAAGTTCTCCATCGTCGGCGAGGTGCGCGGCAAGGGTGCGATGTTCGGCGTCGAACTCGTGCACCCCGGCACCAAGAAGCCCTACCCGGAGGCGCTCACCGCCGTCATCAAGCACGCGACCACGAACGGTGTCATCGCGCTGGATGCCGGCAGCTGGGATTCCGTGCTGCGCATCATGCCGTCCCTCGTGATCTCCGACGAACTCATCGACGACGCCGCGACAGTGCTCGAAGAGGCCCTCACCGCCCTCGTCGCAGCCTACCCCGCGTAGTCACCCCGCCACGATCCCGTCGGTGATGTCGACCGACTGGGTCGGCAGGGCAATGGCCGACGGACTGATGACGACCAGCGCACCGGCGGACTCGCGCATCATTGTCCCGCCGCCGGCGCGGTGGATGCTGTCGGCCCGGGTGCCGGCTCCCCCGCCTCGGGCACCTCGACGAGCGGCTGCACCTGGGCGAACGGAAACGGCGCTGGTACGGCATCCGCTTGGTAGACCTGTCCAAGAGAATCGAAGGTGTAGTCGATGTCCGTTGACGACACCCGGCGCAGCGGGAACACGTTCCAGCCGCTGCCGCCCGGCACCATTTGGCTCGGCACGACCATGTCCTGCTCGCCGGCCGCATCAAACTGGGGCAGATAGTGCGTGTCGGCCGGGTCGTTGACCACGTTGAGCGCACGCCCGTTCTGGTCGAACAGCTGCACGTCGGTGAGCGGCTGACCGTCGGCGTCATAGGCGAATACGTTGGTCACCTCCTGGCCGTTCTGCATGAGTCCCGGTGCGATGTACGGGTTGTGGTCCTCGACCGCGCTGTTCTGCGCGCTGGCTTGATGCGCCGTGACAATCAGCACCAACGGCAGCGCGAAGACCGTGCACACACTGGCCACGGTGCGAAATCCGGAAAGCCAGCGCCAGGGCAGCCACCGGCCGCGACCCCATTGCACGCTCAGAATCACGAAGGCCACGAGCACGAGCCAGCGCACCGGATCGGATGGCACTGTGCTGATCGCGCCTCCCAAAAAAATCTCCGCGACCGCATAGACGACCCAGCCGCGCACGACCCACCACAACGGGCGCAACACGACCAGAAAGTCGAGCAGTTGGCTGCCGGCCGCACTCGAGCGGATGCGCCGGGTGGCACCGGCTCGCATCGCACCGGTCCGGGTGCGCAGCCGTCGCAGCCGCGACACCCGAACTGTGGGCGCCACTCCCCGCACGGGAAGCCCGGCGGCAGTGCGTAACTCGTCGGCGTAGACGACAGGATCGCCCAGCTCGCAGTCGGACGCAGCGGCGTCGGCAGCATAGAAATCGGCGGCCTGCTCCGTCAGGTCGGCCTCGAGGCCGTCGGTGAGGTCGTCGACATCGTCGATCGGTAGATCGTTCAGGGCTGCTCGCACGGCCAAAGCGAAGTCACGAATGGACCGGGTGGTGGTGGCGGTGTCGCTCATGAGTTGTCGCCGATCGTGCGTAGGTGAACGGTGGGTAGCGGCTTCTCGAGCAGCAGAGTGAGGGTGTCGGCGAAGTGGGTCCAGTTCGCGCGCTGTTCGGCGAGCATGGCTCGGCCGTGCGGGTTCATTCCGTAGTACTTGCGGTGCGGTCCGCCGTCCGAGGGGACGACGTAGCTCGACAGCGCCCCGGCGCTGTACAACCGACGCAGGGTGCCGTAGACCGAGGCATCCCCGACCTGATCGAGCCCGGCGGCGCGCAAGCGGCGCACAATGTCATAGCCGTAGCCGTCGTCGTCGACGATCACGGCCAGGACGGCCATATCGAGCACCCCCTTGAGTAACTGGGTGGTATCCATCGCATCCCCTTCGATCGGTCTGGGCGTCCACGTGCGCCTTCAACGGATCCCACACTACTATGTAAACCGCACTACCACGTCAAGCGTAACGGGGTCAGTCCTCGCCGAGCCGTGAGTTGGGGAGCGTTACGCCGTTAGATGGTGGTGACCGGTTCGTGTCCGACCGGAAAGTTCATCGACGCTCCGATGAAACACTCACGAGCTGCCTCGGCGTGCAGTGACTGCGCGAGCTCCACCTGGTTCGGGTCGGAGATGGTGACCCGGGGGTGCATGGTAACCGAGACGAAGCGGCCACCGCCGCCCGAATGTTGTTTCATGACGCCAGCCGCGGCATCCGCATAGGCCGTGACGACGATGCCATGGCGCACGGCGACGTGCAGGTAGGACAGCATGTGGCACTGACTGAGGGCGGCCAGCAGCAGCTCCTCGGGATTCCACCGTTCGGCGTTGCCGTGAAAAGTCGGGTCGGCCGAGGCTTGGATGACTGCTTTCTCAGCTGCACCCCTCCCGGTCGGCGTGATCGTGTGCTCCCGGCCGTACTCGCGATAGTTGCTCGTTCCGGTTCCGCGATTGCCGGTCCATTCGATCTGCACCGCGTAATTGTGTTCGCCGATCATGGCTCCCCCTTGAATCTGTGGTGTCCTCAAGATTCTCGCACCCCAACCCACGCGCCACGATGGATCGACACAGTTAGGAATGGATCGACACAGTAAGGAATGGATCGACACAGTAAGGATAGGTACAGTTGAAGCACCATGACTGACACCCTCACAAACTCCGCCGCCGTTGCCATCGCTACCTACCCGGTAGCCCAAGAACGAAAGATCGTGACCGCTATTCCCGGTCCGATCTCGGCCGCGTTGCATCAGCGACGCCGGGCGGTCGTCTCCGACGGCGTCAGCTCAATGCTCCCGGTATACATCGCCAAGGCCAACGGCGCAATCGTCGTCGATGTTGACGGCAACCAGTTCATTGACCTCGGCGCCGGAATCGGCGTGACCACCATCGGCCACACCGAGACCAGCGTCGTCGCCGCTGCCGTCGAACAGTCTCAGGATTTTATCCACACCCTCTTCACCGTCACGCCGTACGAAGAGTATGTGCGCGTCGCCGAGCTACTCGCCGAGCACACGCCTGGTAATTTCCCGAAGAAGAGCGTGCTCATCAACTCCGGCGCCGAAGCCGTCGAAAACGGCGTGAAGATCGCCCGCAAGTACACCGGCCGCCGCGCCGTCGCGGTGCTCGACCACGCGTACCACGGTCGCACCGTGCTGACCATGGCAATGAACTACAAGGCCATGCCCTATGCCACCGGGTTCGGCCCCCTCGCCAGCGACGTCTACCACGCCCCCAGCTCCTACCCGTATCACGACGGTTTGAACGGAGCGGATGCTGCCGCCCGCACGATCGCCTACCTCGAGAAGGTCATCGGCGCGAGCGACCTGGCCTGCCTCGTTGTCGAGCCCATCCAGGGCGAGGGCGGCTTCATGGTTCCGGCCGACGGTTACCTGCCACTGCTGCAGGAATGGTGCACCGCAAACGGTGTCGTCATGATCGCCGATGAGATTCAGAGCGGCATGGCCCGCTCCGGCAAGTACTACGCGAGTGAGCACTTCGGCTGGATCCCCGACCTCGTGCTCAGTGCCAAGGGTATCGCCGGCGGCTTCCCGCTCGCCGCCGTCACCGGCCGCGCCCAGATTATGGATGCCTCGCAGCCCGGCGGCCTCGGCGGCACCTTCGGTGGCAACCCGGTCTCCTGCGCCGCAGCGATCGCCGTCTTCGACGCGATCGAGGCCAACAACCTGCTCGGGGAGGCCCAGCGCATCGAGAAGTCCCTCACCGCGGGCCTGACGGCGTTGAAGAACAAGTACGACATCATCGGCGAGATTCGCGGTCGCGGCGCCATGATGGCCATCGAGCTCGTACAGCCCGGCACCGGCGACACCACGAAGGCACCCAACGCCGCCGCGGTGAGCGCCATCTCCACCTACGCCGGCCAGCACGGCGTTCTGCTGCTCACCGCTGGCACCTACGGCAACGTGCTGCGCTTTCTGCCGAGCCTCGCGCTGTCCGATACGCTCATCGTCGATGCCCTCTCGGTGATCGACGACGCCATGGCCGCACTCTAATCTCGTGACGGAAACCTTTACGGTCGACGATTCCGTTGAACTCGCCGTCGTCGAGCGCAGCGGCTTCGTCGAGTCCCGACACGCCGGATCGGCGATCGTGCTCGGCACCAACGGTGAGGTGTTGCGGGCGCTCGGCGACGTGACCAGCCCGGTCTTTCCGCGCTCGGCGCTGAAACCCTTCCAGGCCGTCGCGGTCATGGCGAGCGGGGTTGCCCTGCGGGGAGCGGATGCTGCCATCGCCACCGCAAGTCACAGCGGCACCGCCGCACATATCGACCTCGTGCGCGGGCTGCTCACCCGGGCCGGAGTGCCCGAGACGGCGCTCGCCTGCCCGGCGGCCTGGCCGATCGACTCCGCTGCCCGCGATGCCCTTGTGCGCCTCGGCGCCGGCCAGGCTCCCGTTTACATGGAGTGCTCGGGTAAGCATTCAGCGATGCTCGTGGCGTGCCAGCAGAACGCGTGGCCGCTGGAGGGCTATCTGGAGCCGGCGCATCCGTTGCAAAAACGCATTCTCGACGTGCTCGAACGTTTCACCGGCGAACGACCTCTGACCTCGGGCGTCGACGGTTGCGGTGCGCCCGTGCACGCGATCTCACTCACCGGACTGGCCCGTGGAATCGCGCGCATCGCCACGAGCAAGTCCAACTCACCGTTTGCGATCTACCGCGAGGCCGGGTTTTTGGCCGAAGCGGTGCGCGCCAATGGCTGGGTCGTGGCCGGCCCCGGCCACTCCGACAGCATCGTGATCGACCGGCTCGGGCTGTTCGTGAAGGGAGGCGCCGAGGGCATCATGGTCGCTGCCGCTGAGAACGGTACGACCGTGGCGCTGAAGATTCTCGACGGCAATCTGCGCGCCGCTGCGGCGGTCGCGCTGAGCCTGCTCGCCGACGCCGGTGCGCTCCAGCGCACGGATGTAGCCGAGCTTCTCCCCGAGCTCGGCCTCACCGTCACCGGCGGCGGCCTGCCCGTCGGGGAGATTCGCGCCAGCTACGTCTAGCTCAGCTCATCTTGGCCAGCCGCCGTGCCCTCGCCGCCCCCGACACCTGCACCGTCACGACCACAACCAGCGCGAGAATGAACACGGCCGAGGCGAGCACGTTGGCCTCGGCCGGAATGCCGCGCGCCGCCGAGATGTAGATGTACTTGGGGAACGTCGTCACCGCTCCGGAGTTGAAGTTCGTGATGATGAAGTCGTCAAACGACAGCGCGAACGACAACAGCGCGGCCGCCAGAATGCCCGGCAGCAGCAGCGGAAACGTTATGCGCGCGAACACCTGCCAGGCGGAACCGTACAGGTCACGGCCGGCCTCTTCCAGCGCCGGGTCGAGACTCGCAACACGCGCCTTGACCGTGACCACGACGAAGCTGATGCAGAACATGGTGTGCGCGAGAATAATCGTCAGCATGTCTTTCGGCACACCGAGCGACAGAAACTGGGCCGCCAGGCCGGCGCCGAGAACGACCTCCGGGGTGGCCATCGGCAAGAACAGGAACAGGCTGGTCTGCGACCGAAACTTGAACCGGTAACGCACAATGGCGATCGCGATCATGGTGCCGAGGGTGGTCGCCACGACGGTGGCAATGGCCCCGATGATCAGGCTGTTGCCAAAGGCCTGACAGACGGCGCCGTTTTGCACGTTGCAGACGTTGAGCCACTTGTCGAAGGTGAAACCGCGCCACGTGATGTTCGATTTGAGCGAGTCGTTGAACGAGTAGATGAAGGTGTAGCCGATGGGAATCATCAGAAACAAAAGCGCCAGAGAGCTGTACACGGGTAGCAGCCACTTGCCGAGGGAGAGTTTCACAGCAGCTCCTCCGTTCCGGATCGTTTGACGTAAATACTGACGATCACGAGAATCACGGTCATCAGAATGATCGACAGGGCCGCCGCCGAGGGATAGTTCTGCAGCACGAGAAAGTTCGCCTCGATCACGTTTCCCATCATCTGAGTGCCGGTGCCACCAAGAAAGTCCCGGCCGGCGTTGATATAGTCCCCGGCCGCTGGAATGAAGGTGAGCAGGGTACCCGCCACGATGCCGGGCATCGACAGCGGAATGGTGACCTTCTGGAACACCTGGAACGGGCTCGCATAGAGGTCGCTGCCCGCTTCGAGGTAGCGCACGTCGAGCCGTTCCAGCGTCGTGTAGAGGGGCAGGGTCATGAACGGTATGAAGTTGTAGGTCAGGCCGAAGATCACCGAGAAAGCGGTACCGGTCACGTGGGCTTCCGGCCCCAGCAGCGACAGCGCCTTCAGCGACTGCACGACGAAGGACTCGTCCGCGAACAGCTGCTTCCACGCCAGGGTTCGCAGCAGAAAGCTGATGAAGAACGGCGCGATTACGAGCACGAGCATGAGGCTCTGCAGCAGCGGCCATTTGCGGGCCTTCACTCCGATGAAATACGCCAGCGGGTAACTGATCAGCAACGCAAAGAACGTCGCCGCCAGCGCATAGCTGAACGAACGCACGATGTGCGGCCAGTAGGTCGTGACGACCTCGACATAGTTCTGCCAGCGGAAGGCGTAGTCGTACTGGCCGATATCGCCGAACTCCCGCGGCGCCTGGAACGACGTCAGCAGCAGCGACACCAAGGGGGTGAGAAAGAACAGCACCAGATAGAGGATGCCCGGCAGCAGCAAGAACAAGGCCACGGGGCTTCGACGCCGAGCGACCGGATCGGTCGACGGCGCGGTCGTCGACGAGAATGCGGCGAAGGCCATCGCTAGGCCTCCTCAAGCTCCGTGATCAGCGATGAGCGTCGCTGTTGGGCGATGGTTCTGGTGTCAAGGTCTGCCTCGAACCGGGGGGCTTGTGCCGGATCGTCGTCGAGGCCGAAGCCGTGATCTACGTTCCAGCTGAGCCAGACCTCGGCGCCGACCTGCGCGGCCGGGCCGAAAGCCACGTTCTGGGCGAACACGACCAGGGTGCCGACTCCGTGCACGGCTACGAGGTACTGCGTGCTGACCCCGCTGAACGACACGTCGATGACCTTGCCCGGGCCCATCACGTTGCGGCTGGAATCATGGGTGGGCGCGTCGGCGTGCAGGGTGAGTTTCTCGGGTCGCACACCGATGGTGACCTCGCCCGACACCCGATGCGCACGCTTGAGTGGCACAACGATCTGCTGCCCGAACACGTCGACCGCGATGGCGGAACTGGTGGTGGAGACGACCGGGCCGGTGAACAGGTTGGACTGGCCGAGAAAGTTGGCGACGAACGCGGTTTTGGGCAGTTCGTAGAGCTGCTGTGGTTCGCCCATTTGTTCGATGCGGCCCTTGTTCATGACCGCGATGGTGTCGGCCATGGTCATGGCTTCCTCCTGGTCGTGGGTCACGTGCAGAAAGGTGAGGCCGACCTCTTCCTGGATGGTCTTCAACTCGAGCTGCATTTGACGTCGCAGCTTGAGGTCGAGGGCCCCGAGGGGCTCGTCGAGCAGGAGCAGTGCCGGCCGGTTGACAATGGCACGGGCCAGGGCGACGCGCTGTTGCTGGCCGCCGGAGAGCTGCTGTGGCTTGCGGTGCGCGAGATGATCGAGCTCAACCAGGAGCAGCGCCTCGTGCGCTTTGGCCACCGGGTCGCCGATCTTGCGGCGGCGCAGCCCGAATGCGACGTTCTCCAACACGGTCATGTGCGGAAAGAGGGCGTAGCTCTGGAATACGGTATTGACCGGACGCTGGAAGGATTTCTGATCGGTCACATCCTCACCCCCGATGAGGATGCGGCCGCTGGTTGGTTCTTCGAGGCCGGCGACCAACCGCAGGGTGGTCGTCTTGCCGCAGCCCGAGGGTCCGAGTAGTGCGAAGAATGACCCCGCCGGAATGGTGAGGTGGAGGTTTTCGATGGCGGTGAACCCGGGGAAACGTTTCTCGATGCCGACCAGCTCCAGGTCGGCGCCACGATCGGCGAACGCACCAACGGCCATCAGGCTGCACCCAGCAGAATCGCCTGGAACTGGGCGTTGAAGGTCTGTTCCTCGGTGCCGTCGAGACCTCGGAAGACGTGGGCCTTGGCGAGGGTCGCGTCGTCGGGAAAGATCAGCGGATCTTCGGCCAGCGTCGGGTCGATGGCCATCATGGCTTCCTTGGCGCCGACGACCGGGGTGATGTAGTTGACGTAGGCGGCGACCTCGGCGGCGACGGCCGGGTCGTAGTAATAGTTGATGAGTTCTTCGACGTTTTTCTTGCCGGGTGAGCCGATCGGAACCACGAAATTGTCGTTCCAGAGCGTGCCGCCCTTTTCGGGAACGACGAAGCCCCATTTGTCGCCGTTTTCGGCGTTGAGCTGCACGATGTCACCGGACCAGACGATCGCGGCCAGGGTGTCTTCGTTGGCGAGGTCCTCCTTGTAGGAGTTGCCCTTGATGTTGCGGATCTGTCCGTCGGACACCTGCTTCTTGAACTCGTCGATGGCGGCGGTGAACTCCTTTTCGCCCCATTTACCGGAGATGTCGACGCCCTGGTCGAGCATGATCAGTCCCATGGTGTCGCGCATTTCGGAGAGCACGCCGACGCGCCCCTTCAGCTCAGGTACCCAGAGGTCTTCGACCGAGGTGAGGCCCTGCGGATACTTCTCCTTGTTCCAGGCCAGGCCGGCGAAACCGCCCTGCCACGGCACGCTCATGGCGCGCCCCGGATCGAAGTCGACGTCCTGCAACGAAGGGAGCAGGTTGGCGAGGTTCGGGATGTTGGCGTGGTCGAGTTTTTGGGTGTACCCGAACCGGATCATGCGGCTGACCATCCAGTCGGTCAGGCACACGGCGTCGGCGCCGATGTCCTGGCCGAGGGCAAGCTGGTCTTTCACCTTGCCGTAGTAGGAATTGTTGTCATCGACGGCCTCGGTGTACTTGACCGAGAGACCGGTCTGCGCCTTGAACGCGTCGACGGTGGGGTAGTTGCCGGCGTCGTCGACGTCAATGTACAGGGCCCAGTTGTCCCAACGGATGGTTTTGTCGTTGGCCGAGGTGTCGGCGGCGGCGGTGGGTTTGGCTGCGGTTCCGGAGGAGCACGCAGCGAGCGCGAGCGCTGTCGCCCCGGCACCGGCGCCGGCCAGCAGAGTTCGGCGGCCCATCTGTGCGTTTTGCGCCTGGCGAATGAGTTGGCGGATCATCGGATCGGCGGGCAGCGGCTTGGACTTCATCATGGTTCTCCTAGCATTCTGGGCACGCAAACGGTCAGGGCTCGCGGCGTTGCGAGTTGGTCGATAATTGCACATATCGACGGTGGAAACACCTGAAAGAGTTCAAATCATTGATCTTGCAACCGATTTGTCACGAAATCAGCACAAACTCGCAACATTCGCACTCGGAATCGTCGGTTCGTCGAGACTAAGGTGGTGCGCAGGAGCGGCGCTGAACGCTTCGGCAGAGGAGCGAAATGAGAATCGCAATTCCCACCGAGATAAAGAACAATGAGTTTCGGGTGGCGATCACGCCGGCTGGAGTGCATGATCTCGTCCTCTACGGTCACGACGTTCTCGTGCAGGCCGGTGCCGGCGTGGGTTCCTCGATCAGTGATGAGCAGTATTCCGCTGCCGGTGCGACGATTCTGCCGAACGCCGCGAGCATCTGGGCGGCCGCCGAGCTGCTGCTCAAAGTCAAGGAACCCGTCGCGAGCGAGTACGGCTATTTTCGCGCCGACCTCGTGCTGTTCACCTATCTGCATCTCGCCGCCGAACCCGAGTTGACCCGTGCCCTGCTCGCGGGCGGTGTCACCGCGATCGCCTATGAAACCGTGCAGTTGCCCTCCCGGGCCTTGCCGTTGCTGGCACCGATGAGTGAGGTCGCCGGCCGCCTCGCGCCGATCGTCGGGGCCAATGCCATGCTCAAGCCGAACGGCGGCCCTGGCCTGTTGGTGCCCGGCGTTCCCGGTACCCATCCGGCGAAGATCGTCGTGCTCGGTGGCGGTGTCGCCGGCACCGCCGCGATGCAGGTGTCCCTCGGCCTCGGTGCCGAGGTGACCGTGCTCGATACCAACCTGTTTCGGCTGCGCGAGATCGACACCCTGCACTTCGGCCGCGTCAAGACCATCGCCTCGAACAGCTTCGAGATCGACAAGGCCGTATCGGAGGCCGATATGGTCATTGGCTCGGTGCTTATTCCGGGCGCCAAGGCACCCAAGCTGGTCAGTAACGAGCTCGTGTCGCGCATGAAGCCGGGCAGCGTGCTCGTGGACATCGCCGTCGACCAGGGCGGTTGCTTTGCCGATAGCCATGCGACCACGCACGCCGACCCCACGTACACCGTGCACCGGTCGTTGTTCTACTGCGTGGCGAACATGCCCGGGGCTGTGCCACACACGTCGACCTATGCCCTGACAAATGCGACGCTGCCCTATGTGCGGGCTCTTGCCACGCTCGGCTGGGTGAACGCGCTGCGCGCTGACACCGCGCTGTCCCAGGGGCTCAATACCTTCGAGGGGCGACTGACCAGCGCTCCCGTCGCACTCGCCCACGAGATGACGCACCAGCCCGTGGCGGAGGTTCTGGTCTAGCGTCACCGGTTCAGGGCCGTCACCGGTTCAGGGCCGTCACCGGTTCAGGGCCGTCACCGGTTCAGGGCCGTCACCGGTTCAGGGCCGTCACCGGT
>NZ_JADOUX010000028.1:0-33236 GCF_015751745.1 Cryobacterium sp. CAN_C2 | reverse complement strand
GCCCAACGCACCAGCACCCCACCCGGCGGCCCCGCCAGCACCATCCGATACACCTACACGAACGAATCCGACAGCCCCTACGGCGTCCTCGACAGTGCCAGCGTGCGCATCCAACGCACCATCGCCCTACCCGGAGGCGCCAGCGTCCAAGTGAACGCAGCCGGCTCACAAACCTGGTTCTACCCCAACCTCCACGGCGACAACATCATGACCGGAAACGGCACCGGAACCCTCAACAGCTACGACCCCTTCGGCCAACCCATCGACCCCGCCACCGGAAACATCGGCACCCTCACCGCCGACGACACCACACCCGATAACCTCCCCGGCACAGCCGACTACGGCTGGCTCGGCCAACACGACCGACTCTACGAACACCAAGGCTCCATCGCCACCACCGAAATGGGCGCCCGCCAATACATCGCCGCCCTCGGACGCTTCCTCGAAACCGACCCCGTCGCAGGCGGCACCGACAACGACTACAGCTACCCGAACGACCCAATCAACCAGTACGACCTCGACGGCAACATGGCCGCTGTACTACTTGGAATGCTGGCCTTCGGTGCAGCAGACGCCTGGAATCCCGTCGGTTGGGTCGTGCTCGCGGCCGTGGTCGTGGTCGGTGCCGTATACCTCGGAGCACTTATCTACGAAAAGACGAGGGGGAGTACCGTTCTGCGCGTAAAGGCAAAATCCTCTGGAACATCGCAGAACAAGACGATCATCAAGAAGGGCAAGGTTGCAAAGGTCAAGAAAGATAGCGGCCAGCTATACCCCAGCAGAGACGCGGCCCGGAAAGCAGCATTGGGCGATTCCGGTCGGGCTGGGCCGGGAGCATGCTTCCGCGGCCCATGCAAGACTGGCAACCACGTACATGTGGATTACAAGAATTCGTGTAAGAAAATCCTCTGGACGCAACACTACAGGTGGTGATGGGTAGGGATATTTAGATCAGCCTTACGATTTCGGTGAGATAAAAAGTCGCACCGTTACCAGGAATGGCCAATCACGACACGGGCTCCAGCGCCGAAATGCTGCTGCGCCATCTCACCGAAACTGTAAGGCTGATTTAGATGCCAAGAAACCACGCTCAAGGTACGGACGCATGGGACGAGACCGGAATCGAATACTCCTTCCAAGGGGCCTTCGTGGACAGCCGGGACGCCGCTCGCAGATTGAAATACGGCGCACGGCTCGGCGTTCTCCAAGATTGGGGAACAGACAACTCGATCCAATGGCTGACCGTGCCTGTATTTAGCGGATCAAATGCTCTGAAATCCTTACACCGGTGGTTCAAGGACCAGCTCCAGGGAATTGAGAACCCAAGTTTTACTCATTGGCTGGAAGTCTCCGGGTCGGGCGAAATTATCCTACTTTGGGACGATTGCTCAGCCTTACGATTTCGGTGAGATAAAAAGTCGCACCGTTACCAGCAATGGCCAATCACGACATGGGCTCCAGCGCCGAAATGCTGCTGCGCCATCTCACCGAGATCGTAAGGCTGCGATTGCTTCGATGATGGATCCTGTTAACGTGAGACGCGTCCGAACTGGTCTGCGTGACACGTTCGCTGTCCGGGCAATGGACTAACCTCGGGCCATGCGAGAAAACAGTGAAGAATATTCCTGGGACACCCAATGGACGCCGGCGGCGAGAACTGCCCTCATGACCGCCGGTGTCGAGTTGCTAGCGTCAATTTCGGCGCAACTCGAATTCTTTCTTACGGCGAACCTCGGGACACCATGGGCTGATAAATTAAGGATAAACGAGGCGGTGGAATCCGCCGCTATTGTGTATGCCAATGCACAACTCGAGCTCACGGGAAATGCATTTCCCTTTGGAATCATCATTAGCGAGCACGAGGACGACAATGCGGACGACGAGGACGACGAGGACGAGGATTCGCAGTTGATATCCCGCCTGAGCGTATTGCAGCGTGCAGACTACGGGGTCGTTGATGAAGGCGAAGTTCTTACCGCCGGGCGCACTAAGTTCCTCGAGAACCGGCCAGGTGAATCAGAGAGTAACGCCCTATCGACCATTAGCAACTTGGGCGCGGCGTTATACGAATTGGCGCACGCGGACGGCTGGGAATCACTTGACAGAGCTCCTGGACTGGTGCCGTTGGGATCGATCATTCAGGTGCTCGAGCCCGCTGACGAAATCCAGCTAACAGAAGGGCATCCAGAAGTTGCTGAACCTGACAATAACTTCTCTGCCGGCGGGTCCGTTCTCTACACGGAAGTGAATCGATATCGCTAAATCAACTATGGGCTTGTCGTTATTCGGCGAGCACAGCTCTCGTCGAGGCAACAAAGTAACGGGCGCTTTCCCTCTCCGTTTTCGCGGCCCTCCAGGATCAAGAAACTTCAACCAAGCCCTCCTCGCCCTCGCCAGCGCCGCTGCAAAGTCCTCTGCGCCGTGATGCGCAACGGCACACTCTACGAGAACGACCCCCGAAAAAGCACGTCCTCGCCGCTTGACAAAACTGTGAGTCTTGGGGTGGCTGGTCCGGTCTGACCCTGACCGGTTCAATTGACGTAATGTGGGGGGCAAAAGGTGAATTTTAGTAGCTTGGGCGCCCTCGAGGCCGTGCTGGAATATTCGAGAGCCCGTCTCTCGACTGAGGGGGTTGCCTCCGAGATGGAGACGCTGCGACCCGAAGGGCTTGTCTTCGGTCGTGAAGGTATGGAAGGAGTCCAACTCACCTGCGGGGATGACGGTCGTTCAGTGTCTTTGTGGCTAGAGGACGTCAATAGCGTCTGGCTCGTATTCGAAACCTCAGGTTGCGAAGCGAACACGCTTCTGCTGGACGTTCCGGACTCGTTTTCGAAATTGATCGTGAAGCTGTTGACCGGACGGTTCTCCCGCCATCCTCCATTCCTAGGTTTCCAAGACGGATCACGGTTTCCGACGGGCAATCTCGACTTGGACTGACCTGCTACATGACTCGCGGAACGACGTAACCGCATCGCGTGTACCAACCCTCGGGGGCGCGACAGCATGGGCGTCCCGACCTCGTCGTTGCCGCCTCGAAAGCTCTGGCGAGGTGCTTGTCGAGGTAGTGCTCGGATGCGAGGTCGGTCAGGGATGTGTGCGGAATCGTCCTTAACGAACGACGAAAGGCCCCCGAGAAATCGGGGGGCCTTCTCCTGCTCGGCTGCGCTGGCGCGCTCGTGGCACGGACCCTGTCGCTGCCGGGCGGGGTGACCGTATCGATCCCTGCCATGGGCGCCGAGATCTGGTCGTATCCGAACCTGCACGGCGACATCGTCGTCACCGGCGACGGCGATGGTCTCCGGGCGACCGGTATCGCCTTGTACGATCCGTTCGGACAGCCCCTCGACCGGGCGACCGGGGGTATCGGCACGATCGCGGCCGACGACTCGGGGCCTACACGGACGCCGACTACGAGTGGCTCGGCCAGCACCAGAAGCTCTTCGAACACGCTGGCGGCATCGCCACCATCGAGATGGGAGCACGGCAATACGTCCCGGCGCTCGGCCGGGTCTTGGAAGTCGACCCCGTCGAGGGCGGAGTCGACAACGACTACGGGTACCCGCACGACCCGATCGATGAGTTTGACCTCAACGGAGAGTTCAAGGTCGACTGGTGCTCGTAGCCGACATCGCAATGGTTGCGCTCATGTTGGGGCCAGCTCACGAAACGGAATAAATACCACGGCGAGTTTCCGCCCCTGCGCCGCCCCGAAGACTCTTAGCGTGTTATTGCGTTTCGTGAGGTGGCCCCTGGACGCCACCAGAGCTCGCTCAGATCGGACCCGGTCCGACGTTAGCGTGACTTTTCGTACCGATGTTCCTCGTGCCCCGTGACCTTCCCGGCGACAATCCCACGACGTCATAGTCTGTGCCCGCTACGGCCGGATACGGTGTATCTCCGACCAGAAATGACCCCGTCCGGTCCCGGACGGGGTCATTCTCATCTGCCGAACCTTAGATCGAGCGGAACGCCACGACGGCGTTGTGGCCGCCGAAGCCGAAGGAGTTGCTCAGCGCGAGCAGGTCGCCGGCCGGGAGTGCCCGCGGTGTGGTGACCACGTCGAGCGGAATTTCCGGGTCCTGCGACGTGAGGTTGATCGTTGGTGGCGCAGTGCGTTCGGCAAGAGCCTTCACCGTAAAGAAGGCTTCCAGAGCGCCGGCGCCACCGAGCAGGTGGCCAGTCGAGGCCTTCGTCGCCGACACCGGGATGCCGTCGAGCAGGTCTCCGAAGACACGCTTGAGAGCGTTGTACTCGGCGATGTCCCCGACCGGGGTGCTCGTGGCGTGGGCATTGATGTGGGACACGTCGGCGAGGGCCGCCCCTGCGTTCTGAATGGTCGACACCATTGCACGGGCGGCCGCGGATCCCTCGGGATCCGGCGCGGTCACGTGGTATGCGTCGCTGTTGACGACGCCGCCGAGCAGCTCGGCGTAAATGTGGGCACCGCGGGCCTTGGCGTGCTCTTCGGTTTCGATGACGAGGGCGGCAGCGCCCTCGCCCAAAACGAAGCCGTCGCGGGTCACATCGTACGGGCGGCTCGCCGTCGCCGGGTCGTCGTTGCGGGTCGACAGGGCATGCATCGCGGCGAATGAGGCGATCGGGAGCGGGTGGATAGCGGCCTCGGAGCCACCGGCGATGACGATGTCGGCCAGTCCGGACTGCAGCCGATTGTAGGCGTTGACGAGGGCCTCGGTACTCGACGCGCACGCGGAGACCACGGTGGTGATGCCAGCGCGGGCATGCAGGTCCATTCCGATGGCCGCTCCCGGACCGTTCGGCATGAGCATCGGCACGGTCATCGGAAGCACGCGGCGGGGGCCGCGTTCGCGCAGGGTGTCCCACGCATCCAGCAGGGTCCACACTCCGCCGATTCCGGTGGCCCAGTCCACGGCGAGTCGTTCGGGCTCGACGTCGGGGGAGCCTGCATCGGCCCAGGCTTCACGTCCGGCGATGAGCGCGAACTGGCTGGACGGGTCGAGGCGCTTGATCTCAAATCGCTGCAACACATCCGCGGTTTTCACGCGTGCCTGTGCGGCAAAAGTTACGGGGATCGCTGTCTCAGCGACCCAAACCTGCTCCAGGGTGGTGGTGCCCGATTCACCGGCCAGGAGGGCCGTCCAGGTGTCGACCGCCGTACCGCCCAGCGGCGTAGTGGCACCGATACCGGTGATAACGATTTTCTTGGTCATAAGTCAACTCTCCATGGAACGACAAACGTGTGGGCCGGAGCGTCGTGGCACCAGCCCAATGAACAGGTCGGCCGATTACCGGCCGACCTGGTTCAGGCTTGGGCCTAGTCCTGTGCCTTCACGATGAACTCAACCGCGTCACCGACGGTCTTGAGGTTCTTGACCTCTTCGTCGGGAATCTTCACGTCGAACTTCTCTTCCGCATTGACGACAATGGTCATCATCGAGATGGAGTCGATGTCCAAGTCGTCGGTGAAGGACTTTTCCAGCTCAACCGTGTCGGTTGCAATTCCGGTCTCGTCGTTGATGAGCTCGGCCAGGCCGGTCAGAACTTCTTCGGTGGACAATGCCATGTTATTTCTCCTTGAGGGTGTCTCGGTTGACCGAGACCTAGTTTAGGGGGTGGGTAGGTCAGGGCAGCACAACGACCTGAGCGCCGAACACGAGTCCGGCACCGAAGCCGATCTGCAGGGCAAGCCCGCCGCTGAGTTCGGGGTGTTCCTCCAGCAGGCGGTGGGTGGCAAGGGGGATGGACGCCGACGAGGTGTTACCGGTCGTGGCAACATCACGCGCAATGACAACGGATGCCGGCAGCTTGAGCTGCTTGGCGAACTCATCGATGATGCGCATGTTGGCCTGGTGCGGAATGAACGCGGCCAGGTCGGCGCTGTCGATTCCGGCAACTTCGAGGGCTTTCTTGGCGACCTTAGCCATGTCCCATACCGCCCAGCGGAAGACCGCAGGGCCCTCCTGACGCAGGGTGGGCCAGGCTGATTCGCCGCGGCGATATTCCTGCATCGTGTGGTCCATCTGGATAGTCTCCGCCTTCGAGCCGTCCGAGCCCCACACGGTTGTGGAAATGCCCGGGTAGTCGCTCGGGCCGATGATGACGGCGCCGGCGCCGTCGCCGAGCAGAAAGGAGATGCTCCGGTCGGCCGGGTCGACGAGTTCGGAGAGTTTCTCCGCGCCAATGACGAGCGCGTAGTGCGCGGCGCCGGTGCGGATCAGGGCGTCGGCCTGGGCGACGGCGTAGGCATAGCCCGCGCAGGCAGCGTTGATGTCATAGGCGGCTGCCGGGGTGGTGCCGACCCGGTCGGCCACCACGGCAGCGATCGACGGGGTCTGGCGGCTGTTGCTGATGGTGGCGACGATCACGGCGTCAATGAGAGTGGGGTCGATGCCGCTTCTTTCGATGGCCTCACGGGCGGCATCCGTCGCCAGGTCGACCGCGTCAACGTCCTGGCCGGAGCGGGCGCGGGTGATAATTCCGGTGCGTTGTTGAATCCACTCATCCGATGAATCGATGGCCTCAACGAGATCGTCGTTGGGTACGAGGTGTTCACCGCGGGCAGCGCCCACCGACAGAATGCGGGTGTACTGCGGTCCGTGGGACTGCTGGAGTGTGGGCTTAGTCATTGTCTCTCTCATCAGATTCAGGACTGCTGGTCGATCATGGACCAGGCGGCGGGCAGGTCGTCCGGGGTCTTGATGGCGACGCTGTGGACGCCTTTCAGGGCTCGTTTCGCGAGACCAACGAGGGCGCCTGCGGGCGCGACCTCGATGATTCCGGTGACTCCCGCCGCAGCGAAAGCCTCCATGCACCTGTCCCACCGTACCGGCGAGGACACCTGCCCGACGAGCAGGTCCACAAAACGGATGCCGTCGCTCACCTGGCTTCCGTCGCGGTTGGTCCAGATGGGGAGGGTCGGATCGGTGGGGCTGAGCGAGTCGGCGACCACGGTCATCCGTTCAACGGCCGGTCGCATATACCGGGTGTGGAATGCACCTGCGACCTGTAATGGCATGACCCTGGCACGGTGCGGGGGAGTAGCGGCGAGGGCGGCGAGGGCGTCGAGAGCGCCGGCGACAACAATCTGACCGCTACCGTTGAAGTTGGCCGGTTCGAGGCCGAGTTCGGTGACTCGGGCGAGCAGCTCGGTCTCGTCCGCGCCGATCACGGCGCTCATGCCGGTGGGAATGAGGGCGGCGGCGGACTGCATCGCCAGACCGCGCTCGCGCACAAAGCGCACGGCGTCGGCGGTTTTCAGGATGCCGGCACCGGCGGCAGCCGTGAGCTCACCGACCGAGTGGCCAGCGATGCCGGCGATGTGGTCTCGGCGGCCATCCGTGAGCAGCGCCTCGAGGGTGAGGATGCCGGCGGCCACAATCAGAGGCTGGGCGATCGCCGTGTCGCGAATGGTGTCGGCGTCACTGACCGTGCCGTGGGCGACGAGGTCCAGGTCGACGTCGTCGGAGATCTGCCGGAGCCCGGCAGCGAAAGCGGGCAGCGCAAGCCAGGGTTCGAGGAATCCGGGAGTTTGGGAGCCCTGACCCGGGCAGACGACAACGATCACTTAATTAGTCTTCCAATCTGGTGACGCAAATGAATGTGCAGATGGCACTAAGTATCCAAGAAAGCTTTGTCGTCAGCCGCACATTCGCGGCGTTTCTTGGCGTGGATCAGCGGCGACGGGTTGAACCGTCGTGGTCGCTGATCGAGCCGATGATCAGCGCTGACTGCAAAATAAGGGCCTCCCGGGCTCCGGTGGCGTCGTAGCCGATGACCTCGGACACCCGTTTCAGGCGATAGCGCACGGTGTTGGGGTGCACGAACAATTCGCGCGCGGTTGCCTCGAGTGAGCGGCCATTGTCGAGATAGCACCACAGGGTGGTGAGCAGTTCGGTGGAATGCGCCTGCAACGGACGATAGATGCGATGGATGAGCGTGGCCCTGGCGAGCGGATCGCCGGCGAGGGCACGCTCGGGGAGCAGATCATCGGCCTGAACCGGTCGGGGCGCATTGCGCCACGACCTGGCGACGGCGAAGCCGGCCAGCGCGGCCTTCGCGCTCTTCGACGCGTCAACGAGGTTGGGTACCTCATGCCCGAGCACCAGGTGCCCAGGGCCGAAAATCGGTTCGAGCTGCATGGCGATCTCCATGAAGGTCAACGCCGCAGCCGTGCCGACGTCTTCGCTGTCGGCCGGGGCTGGGCGCGCGCGACCGATCACGAGCACGAGACGGTTCCCCTGAACGCCGATCAGTACGTCCGCGGCCATGTGCCGGGCGGCGCGGCGCAGCTGGTCGACGTCGAGCATCTGCGGCGTGGTGCCGACCAAAACACAAACTTCGCCGTGGCCATGCCAGCCGAGCGCCGCGATCCGGCTGGGCAGTTCGTCGTCATATTCCCCACTGAGAATGGAATCAACGACGAGAGCTTCCAGGCGCGCGTCCCAGAGGCCGCGCGCCTCGGCAGCGCGAGCATAGACATCCGCAGCCCCAAACGCGATTTCTCGCGAATAGAGCAGAATCGCCTCCCGCAGCGCCTCACCGCCGTCCTTGACGCGTTCCTCGACGACTTCAACGGTCACGCGAATGAGCTGCAGCGTCTGCTGCAGACTCACCGAGCGCAGCAGCTCCCGTGGAGCGGCGCCGAAGACGTCCGCGGCGATCCACGGAGTTGACCGGGGATCGTCGAACCACGAGATGAAACTGGTAATCCCGGCCTGGGCGACGAGGCCGACGGCGGACCGCCGTCCTGGAGGCATATCGCCATACCAGGACAGCGTGTCTTCGAGTCGTTTGAGCGTCTGGGTCGACAACTCGCCGGAGATGGTGCGCAGCCAGTTGAGAGTCTGCTCTTTCGTCTTGGGCGCCGGTGCCACGGTTTCTTAGCTCTCGCCCCCGGCAGAGCCAGTGGTGCCCGCGCTCACATCGTGCAGGCGATACTTGGCAATAGCCTGGGCGGCGAGGCTTCGGTCCACTTCGCCGCGGCGGGCGAGCAGTTCCAGGGTGCGCACGACCATCGACGGACCGTCGATCTTGAAGAAACGGCGGGCGGCCGGACGGGTGTCCGAGAAACCGAAGCTGTCGGCACCGAGCGTCGCGAAGTCGCTCGGGACGAACTGCCGAATCTGGTCGGGAACGGCGTGCATGAAATCCGACACGGCGACGAACGGGCCGGCGGCGCCTTCGAGCTTCGTGGTGACGTACGGGATGCGGGGCTCGTCGTCGGGGTTGAGGAAGTTGTGTTCCTCGGCAGCGAGACCGTCCCGACGCAGCTCGGTCCACGAGGTGACCGACCAGACGTCGGCCGAGATGCCCCAGTCTTCGGCGAGCAGTTGCTGGGCTTCCAGCGCCCACGGCACGGCGACGCCGGAGGCGAGCAACTGCGCCTTCGGGCCGCTCACAGTGGATGCGCTCACCCGGTGAATACCGCGCAGGATACCGTCCACGTCGACATCGGCAGGCTCCACCGGCTGCACGGTCGGCTCGTTGTACACCGTCACGTAGTACATGACGTTTGGTTCCGTGTGCGTTCCGCCGTACATGCGCTCGAGTCCAGCGCGCACGATGTGGCCGATCTCATAGCCGTACGCCGGGTCGTAGGAGACGACGGCCGGGTTGGTTGACGCCAGCAGCGGTGAATGACCGTCGGCGTGCTGCAGACCTTCACCGGTCAGCGTCGTGCGACCGGCCGTAGCACCGACGATGAACCCACGGCTCATCTGGTCACCCGCAGCCCACAGGGCGTCTCCGGTGCGCTGGAATCCGAACATGGAGTAGAACACGTAGACCGGAATCAGCGGTTCACCCTGCGTTGCATAGGAGGTGCCGACATTGGTGAAGGCCGCGGCGGCGCCGGCCTCGTTGATGCCGACGTGCAGAATCTGGCCCTGCGGGCTCTCCTTGTAGGCGAGCAGCTGAGCGTGGTCGACCGAGGTGTAGTGCTGGCCGCTGGGGTTGTAGATCTTCGCGTTCGGGAAGAACGCGTCGATGCCGAAGGTGCGAGCCTCGTCGGGAATGATCGGAACGATGCGGTTTCCGAAGTCCTTGGCGCGCAGCAGCTCCTTGAGCAGACGCACGAACGCCATGGTTGTGGCGATCTCCTGCGTTCCGGACCCCTTCTTGGCGATGGCGTAGGTCTCATCACCGGGCAGGTTGAGTTTGGTGTGCGCGGTGCGACGCTCCGGCAGGTAGCCGCCGAGCGCACGACGACGCTCGTGCATGTACTCGATCGCCTCGTCCTTGTCGCCGGGAGTGTAGTAGGGCGGCAGGTACGGGTTTTCCTCGAGCTGGGCATCCGTGATCGGCACGTGCATGCTGTCACGGAACGACTTGAGGTTGTCGAGGGTCATCTTCTTCATCTGGTGGGTCGCGTTGCGTCCCTCGAAGCTCGGACCGAGGCCGTAGCCCTTGATCGTTTTGGCGAGGATGACGGTGGGCTGGCCGGTGTGCTCCGACGCGGCCTTGAACGCGGCGTAGACCTTGCGGTAGTCGTGGCCACCCCGCTTGAGGTTCCAGACCTCGTCGTCGGTGAGATGTTCGACGAGCTTCAGCGCACGCGGGTCCCGACCGAAGAAGTTTTCGCGCACGTAGGCGCCGCTTTCGGCCTTGTAGGTCTGATAGTCACCGTCGGGCGTGACGTTCATCAGGTTGATTAGGGCGCCGTCTACGTCGTTCTTCAACAGGTTGTCCCACTCGCGACCCCAGACCACCTTGATGACGTTCCAGCCGGCACCGCGGAAGAAGCTTTCGAGCTCCTGAATAATTTTACCGTTTCCGCGCACCGGGCCGTCGAGACGCTGCAGGTTGCAGTTGATGACGAAGTTGAGGTTGTCGAGGCCTTCGTTGGCGGCGACCTGCAGCTGGCCGCGGCTTTCCACCTCGTCCATCTCGCCGTCGCCGAGGAACGCCCAGACCTGCTGGTCGCTGGCATCCTTGATGCCCCGGTTGGTCAGGTAATGGTTGAGCTGCGCCTGGTAGATAGCGTTGATCGGGCCGAGACCCATGGATACGGTGGGGAACTGCCAGAATTCCGGCATGAGGCGCGGGTGCGGATACGAGGAGATGCCATCGGGGGCGTGCGACTTTTCCTGGCGGAATCCGTCGAGCTGGTTCTCCGTCAAGCGGCCCTCGAGGAATGCGCGGGCGTAGGTGCCGGGGGAGGCATGGCCCTGAATGAAAATCTGGTCGCCCCCGCCCGGGTGGTCCTGGCCGCGGAAGAAGTGGTTGAAACCGACTTCATAGAGTGCAGCGGATGAGGCATAGGTTGAGATGTGACCGCCGACCGCGATGCCGGGGCGCTGTGCGCGGTGCACCAGAACGGCAGCGTTCCATCGAATCCACGCGCGGTAGCGGCGCTCGATGTCTTCGTCGCCCGGAAAATCGGGTTCGTTCTCCGGCGCGATGGTGTTGATGTAATCCGTCGTCGGAACCATGGGAACGCCCAGATGCAGTTCTTTCGACCGCTTCAACAAGCTGAGCATGATCTCGCGTCCGCGTTCGTGGCCGTGTTCGGCAACGAGCGAATCAAGGGATTGCGACCACTCCGCCGTTTCCTCCGGATCGGAGTCGGCGTTGTTCGTCGAGTATGGGTCTTGGTCGTTGACCGTCACAGTCGACCTCTCTCTGGGGTTCATGCAGCGATGGTGCTCCGTGGTGACACAATTCGACACCACGGTGGGCACGTGCCGTAAATGAGCAGGTTGGATAACAACCAGGGGCACCACGTAAGCCTACAGATTTCGTTCGTTGTCCGCGTACGGGGTGGCCGCCGCCGAAAAGGTGCGAGTTCTGTGAATCCGCGCACATTGCCGGGCTAGAGTGTGTCACTGGCCAATCCGTGCGCCTCTCGCGCACCAGAAAAGGAGCACACATGGCTCTCGAGAACGACACCCAGGCACCCGACTTCAAGCTCATCAACCAGTTCGGCGAAAGCGTTCAACTCAGCCAGTACCGGGGAATGAAGTCGGTCGCCCTCGTTTTCTTTCCCCTGGCATTCTCGGGGATATGCAGTGGAGAACTGTGCGAGCTTCGTGACAACCTCGCTCTGTTCGAGGACGGCGGTGTCGAGCTGATAGGAATTTCGGTCGATTCTCGACACGCCCTGCGCGCCTTTGGCGAACAGGAGAAATACACCTTCGACCTGGTCGCCGATTTCTGGCCTCATGGCGCGGTCGCCAAGGAATATGGCGTTTTTCTTGAGGAGAAGGGATTCGCAAATCGTGCGACTTTTTTGATTGATCCGAGCGGGATCATCCGGGCCAGCTTCATCACCGCACCGGGCGAAGGGCGTTCGATCGACGCTTATCGAGCCGCCCTCGAGCAGCTCGCGCCGGTTCTCTGAACTCAACGGGTCGGCAAACGCTTACCGGCTCTGACGTATACTGAACAGACCCCGACCAGTGCGTCGTCGTCGGGGCCTTTAGCTCAGTTGGTAGAGCGCCACGTTTACACCGTGGATGTCATCGGTTCGAGCCCGGTAGGGCCCACCCATAAAACCTGAGGTCAGAGCAGGTTTTCAGCCTCATCGTGAGCAATTATTTTGTCGGCAAGCGTCTCTCGTGTTGGTGGCGGATTCTTGCGGGTACTTGACTGGATCGAGTCATGGGGCGCTCGCACCGGCACACACAGCAACGAACAGGATCCCGCAATGTCTGCGAGGTCCTTCTTATACTTTGTGCCGTTTAGCTGGCCGTCTTCTTGATAGAGATGGCTGCTGCTTCTCTCTGCAGGTTTGCTTTCCGAAGCCGCTGCACGAATGGCTGCAAGTAATTACACAGAGTCTGGAGCGCCGGGCGGCGATGATGCAGCCATCGGATTGGCTGATACAGCTGCTCGATCCGGTTACTGCGGTAGAGGCTCGTGGAGGCGGTCTCGCAGTTCCTGAATTTGGCTGGGCATTGCGGCGAACTCGAAGTGGCCCTGCTGAGCGTCCAGGGAGACGATGTGCAACTGCGGATTGATTGTCCACAGCTGCCGAAACGGTGGGCGTCGCCCGGTGTCCTCACCCAGAATCACATCATCGAAGCGCTGCTTGACGCCGCTGGGGATGCGGAGCTGGAATCGGTAGCGTTCGAATACGATCGCGTCGCCTCCAACCTCCAGTCGACCGTGGCGCCACTTGCTTCCAGGCTCGCGGACCGCGCCCTCGATCCTGTCTCCGACGAGTCGCCGACCGAGCAGAAGACCAACGATCGTCGCCGCCACGGCGATGGCAACCCCTAAGACAGATCCGGCAACAAACGCCCACCAGGGAATCTTGACCTGTCCGCCGATAATTTGGGGGAGAAATACAAGAACAACGACTAGTCCGATGACGACGCCCGCGAGCTGGCTGGCTATGCGGAAACCTGACTCCCGCAGCGGTGCCCGATTGCGTGGCTTCACGATGTCCCTTCCCTTTGTTCGTCTGAGCAAGCTCAGCTTGCTCGATCGCGTTCGAGACTGTCAAGGCAACGCCGTCAAGCGGGCAGACGGGTCGCGCACTTTTGTACCGCTGACGGAACCATCCCCCCGGCGAAGACCTGATCTCAGTGGCAAAGATCCCTCATCGCCCAGACATCATCTGGCACCGATAGAGCCCGGCTACACGACCTATTGCGAAGAAAATGGCGCTCAGCGGGATGAAGAATGCCCGAATAGCCCAGAGATTTGCCAGCTCAGTGATTCCAAACGCGACCTCCACCGCGCCGATGATTGGGAAAGCACAAGCGGCTATCTTCAGCGATGTCTTGGCCATGTGGTCACGAATACGGTCGCGCATCCCTGTTTATGGTCTCGCGTCCGAGGCGGTGGCCAGCATGATGACATTGATTTCCATCTGTCCTGACCAATCGAGCGACTTGGACGACCAGTTGTTGCGACACATTCAGGAATCGTGGCGGCTCGCGCTGTCAAGGCCATCAAGAACGGCCCACTGGCCATGAAGACTGCCCAGTCACGGCCAATAGATCTGCCTACCAGGATTTGGCGGCGTTGGCCATGCTCGGGAGGTGTGTTAGCTCATCGGAGTCACGCCCTTCCCGGCGAGGGCCTGCGTGTGACCGCGCGGACTTCCTTGGGCAGGCTCCACGTCATCGCGGCGGTGCGCGGTGCTCCCGGGGCGAGCATCAGCGTGCCGCGTGACCAATTCGTGGTCGCTCGAGTCGCGATCCGTCGAACCGTCCTCATCGATGATCTTCAGACTGTGCGACATTCACCCCCGGCCGGCGCTTCTCAGGGCAGCGCGAGACGTTGACGTACGGTCGATGCACGTATTTTCCCTGAGCAGGGGCCACTCGAGATTGGGGCGGTGACGTTGTTTTTAAACGGGCCGGAAGCAATCACCTCAGCCAGTTCAAGGACGCCGGAAAAATTGCCCAGAGTGCCGCGAGTCAGGTTCTGTGCCGATCGCTGGCGTCGTGAACATTAAAGGCAAATCTGGAAGATAATGAGGGATACTCAGGGCGCGTCTACCGAGCGACCGGAATGGTTTGGGCCCAGCTCAATCCTTCCGTGGCAGACAAGCTTCTGATTGTTCACGGTCACGCCTTTATTGACGGACGAGCGGTTCGAGAACTGGCTGAGAATGTAGTGACACGACGACTGGATTTTTCGTCGGTGCTCAAGTCTTAGGATGGAATTCTGGTGACAACAATCCGGGAAGGTCAGCTCGTTGAGACCTTCGTTACCCTGGCCGATACTCTCGTCGCCGATTACGATGTGGTCGACTTGCTACACACGCTCGTCGAGAAATGCGCCGCCCTCCTGGAAGCCTCGGCAGCCGGTATCATCCTGTCGGCCGGCGATGGCAAGCTTGAAGTCGTCGTGTCGACCAACGAACGTAGCCGCCTAGTCGAAATTCTCCAGCTACGAGCCGGGAGCGGTCCCTGCGTGGAGAGCTTCACAACCGGCCAGGCCGTTGCTATCCCCGACATCGAGAGCACCGGTGACCAATGGCCGAAATTTCGGGCGGGTGCCCTCGCCCAGGGCTTCGCGTCCATGCATGCCGTTCCTCTTCGACTGCGTGCCACGACCATCGGCTCCCTCAATCTGTTCTGGGACCGTACCGGGGGATTGAGCGCGGCGGACACCAAAACGGTCCAGGCTCTCGCGGATGTCGCGACTATCGGCATCCTGCAGGAGCGCGCCATTCGCGAGAGCGATATTGTTCGCCAGCAGCTGCAGCACGCGCTGAGCAGTCGGGTGCTGATCGAACAGGCCAAGGGTGTGGTCGCGTACACCCATCGCGTGCACATGAGGGATGCCTTCGACAAGATTCGCGACTACGCCCGAAACAACGGTCTTCCCCTGGCAGACGTGGCCGAACGCATCGTGAATCGCTCGCTCACCCTTTAGCATCACGATCTCCGGAAGGTCGTCCGGGCCCTGAAATGGCCCAACATGCGAGATCGCCGAGTTTTCCTCAATTTGGGGTAGACCGGGCATATACTACTTTTGCCGCCCCAGACCCTGGTAGCACGTGAATTTTCCGTGAGCTTTCGAGGGGCGATCATGAAACGCATATTTCACCCGGGCGGTTCAGTTATAACGGGCAGTGATTTGGCTGACGCGGTGCTGCTCTATGCCGAGGCACTGTGCAACCGGCGCCAAGTCGATGTCGTGGACATTCCCGTGGTGGGCCGCGACGGACATCTTCTTCGAGCTCAATTCTTGATCGGTTCCGCAAGCCAGTTGATGAGCCTAACAACCGAGGGCCAGTCGCCGGAACTGGTGGAACCGGAAACAACTGACTTTCTGCACCGCAAAGCCCAATCGGGCGCCATGATTCCCGCCGCCTGGACCCGGGAGGAGTCGGCTGCCGCGCAGTTCGACGACTTCGACTACTGACTACCTTCCGCCGGCCACGGAGCATTGGGTTGAACCGTGTCTGGCAAGGCCCCTGCGCCGGTCTCCCGGTAGGCTGATCGAGTGCCATTCTCGCTAGCCGACGTTACCCGCGTCGCCCACACCCTGTGGCCCCTCGACGGCGCCGAGGACTGGGACACCCCGGGCCTGATCAGCGGTGGTCCTTCGCAGCCGGTGCACCGCATTCACCTCGCTGTCGACGCTGTCGCCCACACCGTCGACGAGGCGATCGCGGCCGGGGCCGACCTGCTTGTGACGCATCACCCGCTGCTGCTGCGCGGTGTCACGAGCGTTGCCGAAGATCGTTATAAGGGCGCCCTGCTCAGTCGGCTGATCCGTGCCCAGTGCGCCCTGCTGGCCGCCCACACGAACGCAGACGTCGTTGCTGACGGGGTGTCCGATGTCATCGCCACCCGACTCGGGCTGGTTGACAGGACCCCCATCACGGACAGTGTCGTGCCCGGAACCGGTATCGGCCGGGTGGGTCGTCTCCCGCGCCCGACAACCCTCGGTCACCTCGCGCATACTCTGTTGGCTCTGTTGCCGGCGACGGCGTCGGGTGTGCGTGTCGCTGGCGACTACGCCGCACCGGTCACCACGGTCGCCCTGTGCGGCGGCGCGGGTGATTCGTTGCTGCGCCAGCCCAAGGTGCTCGCAGCGGATGTCTACATCACCTCCGACCTGCGCCATCACCCGGCGTCCGAAGCTCGAGAGCAGGCCCTCTGTGCGGGCGGACCAGCGCTGATGGACGTGTCGCACTGGGCCAGCGAATGGCTCTGGCTGGAACCGGCGGCGGCACAGCTGCGCGAAGCCCTGCCGGGGATGACGGTCACAGTGAGCGATCTGAATACCGACCCGTGGGACTTCGCCGTTGTGCACTAATAATGTCCGGGTCACTCCATTCCGCACCACATCTCACTTCCAGCGTTAGGTCAGAACATCGTGAAGGCATCACCACTCCAGCAGAAGGAACTTCTGCGGCTTCAGGCCCTCGACATCAAAGTTCTTCAGCTCAGCCACCAGTCGAAGTCGCTCGTGCAACACACCGAGCTGGCCGCGCTCAATCGTGAGGCGGAAGCCAGCCGTATGAAGATGCTCGGCCGGTCGGGCGAGCTCGACGATGTGCGCACCGAATTGGGACGCATCGAGAGCGACGTAGAGGTCGTCGAGAAACGGATCGCTCGCGATAACGACCGTCTGCAGCACACCTCCTCGATCAAGGACATCCAGGCCTTGGACTCCGAAATCGCCTCGCTCAAGAAGCGCCTGTTTGACCTCGAAGAGATCGAGATCGCTGTGTTGGAGCGTCAGGAAGAGCACGAAGCCGCCGTCGCGGTGGTGGAGAAGGAACGTGATGCCATCGCCGAGCGCGTGAGCGTTACCGAATCCGCGCGCGATGAGGTGCTGGTTGACCTCACCCGTCAGCTCGGCGAACTCACCCGGGACCGTGCCACCGTGGCCGCAACTATTTCCGATGACCTCGCGGCGCTGTATGAGCGCCTGCGCATCACCGGCCACGGCAATGCTGCAGCCCTGTTGCGCGCCCGCACCTGCAGCGGATGCACGATGACACTGACCGGCAGTGACCTCGCTGACGCCCGCCAGGCGCCGGGCGACGAGGTCATCTTTTGTCCCGACTGTGGCGCAGTCCTGGTGCGCACGGAGGAATCCGGAATCTAGCCCGGGTACAGGGCGGGTTCACCCGCCCTGTAGGCTTGATTTTCGGAATGGGTCGGCAAGACGGTCGCGTCATGCGTTTGAACTTCGGATCAAGCGGATGCCGAGGAACGTCCGGGCTCCACAGAGCAGGATGGTGGGTAACACCCACCCGGGGTAACCCGCGAGATAGTGCCACAGAAAGTAGACCGCCACTGGCGCAAGCCGGAGGTAAGGGTGAAACGGTGGTGTAAGAGACCACCAGAGGCCAGGGTGACCTGGTCGGCTCGGTAAACCTCGTCCGGAGCAAGGTCAGACAGAAAGCGTTGAGGCGGCTCGCCGAGCTTTCGGGTAGACCGCTAGAGGGCTGCGGCAACGTAGTCACGAGATAGATGGCCGTCGACGGTGTGCAAACACCTGGACAGAACCCGGCGTACTAGCCGGCCCGTTTCCCCCGCCGGTCCGGCGAGGTTGGTGCCGCCGAATCGGGCCTGGCGGGAGCGGGCCCTGCAGCGGGTCTAGCCGGGAAACCGAGCCGCCAGGGCCGCCGCCCCGAGGATTCCGGCATTGTTGCGGTGCACGGCGGGAATGATCCGGGTTTTCAAACGGAGCAGCGGAAGAAAGTTCTCGTGGTGCTTGGAGACCCCTCCGCCAACTATGAACAGGTCGGGGGAGAAGAGCAGTTCCAGCGTCGAGTAATACTTCTGCAGGCGTGCAGCCCACTTGTCCCAGCTGAGATCGTCACGTTCCTTGGCCGAGTAGGCCGCGCGGGTTTCGTAGTCGTAGCCGTCGATCTGCAGGTGGCCCAGCTCCGTGTTGGGCACCAGCACGCCATCGTTGAGGAGCGCTGAACCGATACCGGTACCGAGGGTGGTCAGTAGCACGACGCCGGGTACGCCCATGGCTGCACCGAATTGCGCCTCAGCATACCCGGCCGCATCTGCGTCGTTGACAAAGTGAATCGGGAGATCAAGGCCTTTTTCAAACAGTGCCTCAGCGGCCAGGCCAATCCATTTCGACGAGACGTTCGCCGCCGACATGGTGTGCCCGTTCTTCACGACTGCAGGAAAGCAGACACCGACCGGCAGGTCGCCGACGTCTTTCGAGACCGTTGCGAGCAAGGTCCGAGTGGTCTCGACGATGTCCTGTGGGCGCCCGCCGCGCGGCGTCGGCAACTTTACACGGTCAGAGAGAAGCACGCCGGTCAAGAGATCAACCACCGCACCCTTGATTCCCGTACCGCCGATGTCGATACCGATTGCCGTCGTTGCCGTCATGTGTTGAACCTATCTGCTCGAAAAGTTTGTCAGGCCAGGGTCAAGATCTCGGCGCCGCGCTCGGTCACCACGAGGGTGTGTTCAAACTGCGCGGTCATGCTGCGGTCGCGGGTGAGCACCGTCCAGTCGTCGCTCCAGATGTCCCAGTCGCTGGTGCCGAGGGTGAGCATCGGCTCGATGGTGAACACCATTCCGACCTCCATGACCGTGTCGTACTGCGGTGCGTCGTAGTGCGGAATGATGAGACCGGAGTGGAAGGCCTCGCCGACGCCGTGGCCCGTGTAGTCGCGCACGACACCGTAGTTGAACCGTTTGGCATAGGACTCGATGGCGCGACCAATCACGTTCACCTCGCGACCCGGAGCGACGGCTTTAATGCCGCGAGCGAGCGCCTCCCTGGTTCGTTCGACGAGCAGCGTCACCTCCTCGCTGCCTTCGCCGACGATGAACGTGACGTTGGTGTCGCCGTGCACGCCGTTCTTGAACGCCGTGATGTCGATGTTGACGATGTCGCCGTCTTCGAGCACCGTGTCGTCGGGGATTCCGTGGCAAATGACCTCATTCACCGAGCTGCACAACGCTTTGGGGTAGCCGCGGTAGCCGAGCGTCGAGGGGTAAGCGTCGTGGGCAACCATATAGTCGTGACCGATGTGGTCCAGTTCCTCGGTCGTCACGCCGGGAACAATAGCCCGCCCGACAGCGGCAATGGCCTGGGCGGCGATTCGTCCGGACTCACGGATGAGTTCGATCTTCTCGGCCGAATAGACGTCTGAGCCGGTGAAAGTGTTCGGCCCCTTCTTGCCCACGTACTCCGGGCGAACGATGTGGGACGGAACGGAACGGGTCGATGACACCGTTCCAGGGACGAGGTGACCAATTGAATCCTTAGGCATAAGATCTAGCTTATGGCCGAGGACAAAGAACACGCATTCTGGTACAACATGCGCACCGGCGACGTGGAGCACGGCTTGCAGTCAGCGTCGCTTGATCGGGTGGGGCCGTTCGCAACGCGCGACGAGGCAGCCCATGCCCTAGAAAAGCTGCGCGCGAACAGCGCCAAGTGGTCGGAAGACGACGCCCGCGACGCCCGCTGACCGCGGCCCATCCTGAGTCAGCACGGGGTCCTCTACTCGTAGCTGTGCTCGGCAGCCGGGTAGGCGCCTGACTTGACGTCGGCAGTGAACCGCTGAACAGCATCCATCAGCACCGCCCGTACGTCGGCGTACTGACGCACAAATTTGGGCACCCGACCGCTGGTCATCCCGGCGAAATCCGTCCACACCAGCAGCTGGCCATCAACGGATGGCCCGGCCCCGACCCCGATGGTCGGAATCGACAGCCGTTCCGTGACGCGGGCGGCGACCGTGGCTGGCACCATCTCCAGCACTACGGCGAACGCCCCGGCGTCTTGCACGGCGAGGGCGTCCGCGATGAGTTCCTCGGCAGCCTCACCCCGGCCCTGAATGATGTGGCCACCCAAACCGTGTTCGCTCTGTGGGGTGAATCCCACGTGGCCCATCACGGGGATTCCGGCCGAGACGATACGTCTGATCTGCTTGTGGCTGCGCCGTCCGCCTTCGAGCTTCACCGCGTGCGTCTGGGCTTCCTTCATGAACCGCACGGCTGTCGCCAGGGCCTGGTCCGGACCGCTCTCATACGAACCGAACGGCATATCGGCGACGACGAGCGCACGCGTGACCGCGCGAACGACGGCACGCGTCAGCGGGATGAGCTCGTCGACGGTGACCGGGAGGGTCGTCTCGTACCCGAACACGTTGTTGCCGGCCGAATCGCCCACCAGCAGAAAATCGATCCCGGCGTCGTCGAAAATTTGGGCGGTGAGCATGTCGTAGCTCGTCAGACCCGTAATGGGGATGCCCTGCAACTTGGCGTTGTGAAAATGGCGGGTGCGCACTCGCTTGGGGCCGGCCTCGGCGCTGTACGGATGCTGCGCAGTAGCAGCGTCGGGAGAAACCATCGGGGCGGGATCGGGTGCTGTCGATTCTGGCATGCGACAAGTGTAGTCAGGCAAGCAATCGTGCTTGGAGCCAGTAGCCTAGACAGTAGTTATTCAGGTACGTACCTGTTGGAGCAATCAGAAAGAGCGTGAATGGACAAGCAGCGCGACTTCGTTCTTCGGACCATCGAGGAGCGAGGAATCAAGTTCGTTCGACTCTGGTTCACCGATGTCGTCGGTACCCTCAAATCGGTGGCTATTGCCCCCGCCGAGGTCGAGGGTGCCTTCAACGAAGGCCTCGGTTTCGACGGCTCAGCGATCGAGGGCCTCACTCGTTCCTTTGAAGCGGATGTCCTGGCCCACCCCGATCCCACCACCTTCCAGATTCTGCCCTGGCGCGGTGAAATCGATCCCACCGCGCGCATGTTCTGCGACATCACCACACCCGACGGCCAGCCCGCCGTGGCCGACCCGCGCAACGTGCTCAAGCGCACCCTCGCCAAAGCGGCCGACCGCGGCTTCACGTTCTACACCCACCCCGAGGTGGAGTTCTATCTGCTCAAGTCCTCGAAGTACGGCAAGAACGGTCCTATACCGGTCGACTCGGCCGGCTACTTCGACAACGTTCCCGGCGGGACGGCCCATGATTTCCGTCGCCGCTCCGTGCGTATGCTCGAAGACCTCGGCATTTCCGTGGAATTCAGCCACCACGAAGCCGGTCCCGGCCAGAACGAAATCGACCTGCGATATGCCGACGCGCTCACTACCGCCGACAACATCATGACTTTCCGCACCGTAGTCAAGGAAGTCGCGATCGAGCAGGGGGTCTACGCGACATTTATGCCCAAGCCCATGTCGGAACACCCCGGATCCGGTATGCACACCCACATGTCGCTGTTCGAGGGTGACGCGAACGCGTTTTACGAGGCCGGAGCCAAATACCAGTTGTCCAAAATTGGTCGCCAGTTCATCGCCGGGCTGCTCAAGCACGCCCCGGAGATCACCGCGGTGACCAACCAGTTCGTCAACTCGTACAAGCGACTGTGGGGCGGCGACGAAGCGCCGAGCTTCGTCTGCTGGGGCCACAACAACCGCTCAGCATTGGTGCGCGTGCCGCTCTACAAGCCCAACAAAGGCCAGAGTGCCCGCGTCGAGTACCGAGCGATTGATTCTGCCGCCAACCCGTACCTTGCGTATTCGCTCATGCTGGCCGCCGGCCTCAAGGGCATCGAAGAGGGCTACGAGCTGCCGCCCGAGGCCGAAGACAACGTCTGGAGCCTCAGCGACACCGAACGTCGTGCGCTCGGCTACACGCAGCTGCCGGCCAGCCTCGATCACGCCATCCAGTTCATGGAGGAGTCCGAACTCGTCGCGGAGACGCTCGGCGAACAGGTCTTCAACTATGTTCTGTTGAACAAGCGGCAGGAGTGGCGTGACTACCGGTCGCAGGTCACCCCGTTCGAACTGCAGAAGAACCTGGAGATGCTCTAACTCGTCAGTTGTGTCGATGATCGAAGGAATCACCCGCGATGGAGCGTTTGCAATTGACCCAGACCGAACTTGTTCGGGTCGGTTTCGTTGACCTCGCCGAGGTGCGTGTTCGGCTCGACGAGGTCGCTCTGCTGGGTACGGGCAGCCCGCCCGGCGGCTCAAGTTCGACCGGCCGGTTGACCGATACCCGCGCGCTGTTGCCGCTACTCACTGCAACGGCAAGCCCGGATGCCGCGCTCGTCGCGCTCGTCGCCCTGCTGCGACAGGGATCGGCCGAACTATTCGAACTGCTCCAGTCGCCCGCGACGGCTGCGCGGTTACTGAAGGTTCTCGGAGCGTCGAGCGGGCTCACCGAATTCTTTCTTCGGCATCCAAGTGAATTGTCGGTTCTGGCGACACCGATGGCTGCGCTGCCCAGCGTCGACGAGCTGGTGAGCGACCTGTTGGACTCGGTCGGCGCGGCCAACGGATTCTCCCACGTCGTCGATGATGCGGCTTGGGTTGCCCTGCGGGTGCGCTACCGCCGCCGTCTGGCCCAGCTCGCAGCGTTCGACCTCGAGCAGAACGACCCCGTGGCCGGGCTCGACGGCATCGCCCGCAGCTTGGCAGACCTCGCCACAGCAGCCCTCGAGGCCGCCCTCGCGGTCGCTCGGACCATGTCCAGCGGGGACATGGCCGGGCGTGGAGTCTTTCCGACCGAACAGGTGTGCGCCACCCGCCTCGCCATTATCGGCATGGGCAAGGCCGGCGCGAGTGAACTCAACTACGTGAGCGACGTCGACGTCATTTTCGTCGCTGACGGCGACGAAACGGCCGGCCTGGAGAGCTCTCGTGCGGTCGAAATCGCCACCCGGCTGGCCGTGCTGATCATGCGCGGTCTCAACGAGTCCTCCGTCGAACCCGAACTCTGGGAGGTCGACCCCAACCTGCGGCCGGAAGGCAAGAGCGGAGCTCTTGTGCGATCGATCGAATCACACCTGGCCTACTATGACCGCTGGGCCAAAAGTTGGGAATTTCAGGCACTGCTTAAGGCCCGCACGCTGGCCGGTGACCGTGAGCTCGGAGCCCGCTACATGGACGCGGTCACTCCCAAAATCTGGAGCAGCGCCAGCCGGGAGAATTTCGTCGAATCCGTGCAGCGGATGCGGGAGCGGGTCACCGATAACATCCCCGACGACGAGGTCGATGTGCAACTCAAGCTCGGTCCGGGCGGATTGCGCGATATAGAGTTCACGGTGCAACTGCTCCAACTCGTGCATGGCCAGGCCGACCCCGACGTTCGACAGGCCGGTACCCTTCCGGCCCTGACCGCGCTGGCCACCGCCGGGTACGTGGGCCGGGCCGAAGCCACCGAATTCGCGCAGGACTACCGCATGCTGCGTCTGATGGAACATCGGCTGCAGTTACAGAAGCTCCGCCGCACTCACCTGGTTCCGCGGGACGAAGCGAATCTGCGGGTACTGGCCCGGTCGACAGGTCTGGCCACCAGCGCGGCCGGACTGTCCGTGCGCTGGTCGGAAACCAAACAACGGGTGCGCGGCCTGCACGAGCGGCTGTTCTACCGCCCCCTGCTGTCGGCGGTGGCATCGCTCCCGGCTGATGGCCTGAACCTGACGAGTGCACAGGCCGAAGCACGTCTGGCGGCAATCGGATTTCTCAACACCAAGGGCGCTCTGGCGCACATCGCTGCCCTCTCCGGTGGAGTATCTCGACGAGCGGCCATCCAGCGGCACCTGCTGCCCGTGCTGTTGCAGTGGCTGTCGCAGGGAGCCGACCCTGACTACGGCTTTTTGGCCTTCCGTCGCCTCAGCGATAACCTCGGCTCGACCTACTGGTTCCTGCGCATGTTGCGCGATTCCTCCGGCGCCGCCGAACGCCTCACTCGGGTGTTGTCCGGAAGCCGATACATCGGCGAGCTGCTGGAGAAGATCCCTGAAGCGGTAGCGTGGCTTGAAGATGAGGCCGATTTGCAGCCTCGCCCGCTCAAATCTCTTCGGGACGAAGCCAGAGCGGTACTGGGCCGGCACGAGAGCCCGGATGCCGCCGCGACCATTTTGCGCGCCGCCCGCCGCCGCGAGATGCTCCGTCTGGCCTTCGCCTCACTGCTCGGTCAGATCGATCTCGACCAGCTCGGGCAGGGGCTGAGCGATGTCAACGCTACCTATATTCAGGGCGTCATCGCCGCCATTCGTGGGGGAGACCTGATCGTTCAGGGTGGTTCTGACCGGTCTGACGGCGGCGCGGCCGACCGCGACGGTATTGAATTCGGTGTGATCGGCATGGGCCGGTTCGGTGGCGCGGAGCTCGGTTTCGGCTCCGATGCCGACGTCATGTACGTGTTCCGCGCTGGTACTGTCACCGGGGAAGCGGCCAACGACCGTGCCCGGTATATTGTGCGCGAACTCAACCGGCTCACCGAAGACGGGCGATTGCCGCTCGACCTGGACATCGGGCTGCGGCCCGAGGGCAGCAATGGGCCCGTGGTGCGGTCGCTCGACTCGTACCGGGCGTACTACCGCCGCTGGTCGCTGACCTGGGAAGCCCAGGCGCTCCTCCGCGGTCGTGGTGTGGCCGGCGACGCCGCGTTGCTGCGGGATTTCGAGGCCGTGGCCGACGAGGTGCGGTACCCCATCGCCATCAGCGAGCAGGCCGTACGTGAGGTTCGCCGCATCAAGGCTCGGGTCGAGAACGAACGTCTGCCGCAGGCCGCAGACCCGAACCGGCACCTCAAATTGGGGCGTGGATCGCTCAGCGACGTGGAATGGCTGGTCCAGCTGCTGCAGTTGCAGCACGCGGCAGCGATTCCGGCGTTGCGCACGACGTCGACGCTGTCGGCGTTGTCGGAGGCGGTCAGCGCCGGATTGATACCGGCAGCGGATGCGGCGGTGTTGCGCAGCGCATGGATCTTCGCGTCCCGCGCTCGCTCGGCGATAACGCTCTGGACGAATCACACCTCGAACGTGTTGCCCACCGATCGCGCGGCCCTCGAGGGCATCGCTCGCGTCATGGAATACCCGCCCGGTTCGGGCAACCAGCTCGAGGATGACTACCTCGCCGTGACTCGACGGGCCCGCGCCGTGTTCGAGAGGCTGTTCTATGGCCCCGTGGAGCGTCCGGGGGCCACCGTCGGCTGATCGCACCCGAGCCGATATGGGGGCCGGTCACACGCCACACACGCTCCCAGAAACGAGAAAGGGACCGCATCCGAAGATGCGGTCCCGGCGCTCTATTCGCTATCGCTGCAGTGGCTGGAGCCTACACGCCGTAGTACAGCTCGAACTCAAACGGGTGCGGACGCTGGGCGAGCGGCTTGATCTCGTTTTCGCGCTTGTACTCGATCCAGGTCTCGATCAGTTCGGGTGTGAACACGTTTCCGGCGAGCAGAAAGTCGTGGTCGGCTTCGAGGGCCTGCAGGGCCTCCTCGAGCGAGGCAGGAACCTGGGGGATGTTCTTGGCTTCCTCGGGCGGCAGCTCGTAGAGGTCCTTGTCGACGGGTTCGTGCGGCTCAATGCGGTTCTTGATGCCGTCGAGACCGGCCATGAGCTGCGCGGCGAAGGCGAGGTACGGGTTCCCGGACGCGTCGGGAGCGCGGAACTCGAGGCGCTTGGCCTTCGGGTTGGTTCCGGTGATCGGGATGCGGATCGACGCCGAGCGGTTGCCGGCCGAGTAGACCAGGTTGACCGGAGCTTCGAAGCCGGGAACGAGACGGTGGTACGAGTTGACCGTGGGGTTAGTGAAGGCGAGGACGGCCGGGGCGTGCTTGAGCAGGCCTCCGATGTACCAGCGAGCCACGTCGGACAGTCCGCCATAGCCGGCCTCGTCGTAGAACAACGGCTTACCGTCGGCCCACAGTGACTGGTGGGTGTGCATGCCGGAGCCGTTGTCGCCGAACAGCGGCTTGGGCATGAACGTCGCGGTCTTGTTCCAGTCGTGCGCCGTGTTCTTGACGATGTACTTGAACTTCAGCAGGTCATCGGCCGCGTGCACCATGGTGTCGAATTTGTAGTTGATCTCGCCCTGGCCGCCGGTGCCGACTTCGTGGTGGCTGCGCTCGAGCACGAGGCCCGATTCGATCAACTTGAGGCAGATGTCGTCGCGCAGGTCGACGTGCTGGTCGACCGGGCTGACCGGAAAATAGCCGCCCTTGAACGGGGTCTTGTTGGCGAGGTTTCCGCCGTCTTCCTTGCGACCTGAGTTCCAGGCACCCTCACTGGAGTCGACGAAGTAGTAGCTCGTGTGCTGGTTCACTTCGTAACGCACGTCGTCGAAGATATAGAACTCCGCTTCAGAACCGAAGAAGGCGGTGTCGCCGATGCCCGTGGAGGCGAGGTACTTCTCGGCCTTCTTGGCCACCTGGCGCGGGTCCTTGGAGTAGATCTCACCATTGCGCGGGTTGTAGATGTCGAAGAGCATGATGAGCGTCTTCTCGGTGCGGAATGGGTCGAGGTACGCGGTCGAAACGTCTGGGATGAGCTGCATGTCGGATTCGTGGATCGACGCGAAACCGCGGATCGAGGAACCATCGAACATTTGGCCAACGGTGAAGAACTCTTCGTCGACGGTGGATGCCGGAATGTTGAAGTGCTGCTGCACACCGGGGAGATCGGTGAAACGGATGTCAAGAAACTTGACGTCATTGTCTTTAATGAATTTGAGCACTTCGGACGAATCGCGAAACATGCGGAATAACTCCAGACGACGAGGGCGTGGACACGACCGAATCGGACACATCGGCTTTACTGAGATTAGTTGCGCTGCGTTACTTGTCCGTGACGCTTATGTTTCGCCCATGTTACAGGGACGCCCCGTCGGTAGACTCGTCGGGTGCCAGACTCCAACTCCCGCCCGAACACTTTTGGTCAGCTTCCGCCCAGCAAATGGCCGGGGGAGCGCCTGGGATTACCCCGGATCGGGCCCAGTTCGATTGGCCGTCCCGGGCGACGCCTGCTCGGTTTCACCATTGATTGGGCCATCGCCATCGGGGTCTCGGCGATCTTCTTCAACTACGACCCGGCTGCCAACTTGATTATTTTCGTCATTCTGCAGATCGTGTTCATTCCGACCATTGGCGCCAGCATCGGTCACCGGCTTGTCGGGCTACGGCTCATTTCCATCCACGGCGGCTGGGTCGGCGTGTGGCGTCCCGTTGTGCGCTCCGTGCTCCTGGGAATTGCCCTTCCCGCTCTGGTCTGGGATTCCGACCAGCGCGGTTTTCACGACAAAATCGCGGGTACGGCTCTCATCCGCCAGTAGTGCGGAGTCGGTGAAAACTGCGTTAGCGAGAACAAGGAAGGGTCGGGCGCTGCGCGCCCGACCCTTCCTTCGTTTCTGGTGACTGTTAGCCGCGCTGCGGGCGTGCCTTCATCGGATCGACGCCCTTGGGAATAGGAAGCTTCGTACCCATGGAGTTGAGCCGGTTGTTGACGGCGAGTACCTCGGCCTTGGTCAGGGTGGGCTTGATCCGGGTCAGGCGGCGTGCCAGCCTGTGCAGCGGCACGGCGTCCTCATCGGGCCCGACTGAGATCACCGTTACTCCGACGTTTCCGCCGATGCGCACGATCTTGCGCTTTTCTTCGTCGAGCATGCGTGTGGTGCGTGTCTTCGGACCCTCGCTGATCAGTACGACGCCGCCGCGACCGACCGCACGATAGATCGCATCCTGCGTCTTGCCGTTGACGGCAACCGGCATCTCACTACCGACCCAGCCACGCTTGAGTGAGCTGCGCAACACGGCCCCCACGGCTCCGGGCTGACCCTCGATCTGCGAATATGCGGCCTTCTCGGCGCGGCGACCCAGAATGATGAGCATCGCCAGAATACCGGCGAGCACGCCGGCGACGATCCAGAGCACCATCGTGAAGACGTTGCTGCCCGGGATCAGCAGGGCCAGGGCCAGGCTGATCAGAACGGGTATGAGGAAGGCCAATACCAGAATCCAGACGATGTTTGAGTCATAGCGTCTCGTCATCTGGAAGACCTGCCACATTTGCTTCAAGCGGCCGGGCTGTTTTGGTTTTTTGGGGGTCTTTTCCTTGCTGCGTGCCATGGGTATAAGACTACCCAGTCACTCGAATGCCGCGTGACCGAATTCGGTCACGAAACGGCCTGGGCAAACCCGAGTTGGGCATCCGCCAGCTGGCGCAATTCGGCGGGGATTTCCCGACCGGTCGCGACCATGGACTGGGCCCACAGCCGACCAGCACGATAGGAGGAGCGCACGAGTGGCCCGGAGAGAACGCCCAGAAAGCCAATCTCCTTGGCCTCCTCGTTGAGCTCAACGAACTCTTCCGGGCGCACCCAGCGGGCGACGGGCAGGTGCCGGGCACTCGGGCGCAGGTACTGCGTGATGGTAATGATGTCGGTTCCGGCGTCGTGCAGGTCGTGCAGCGCCTGGGTGATCTCGGCGCGTTCCTCACCCATACCGAGGATGAGGTTCGACTTGGTGATCAGTCCGGCGTTGCGACCCTGCGTGAGAACGTCGAGCGACCGGTCATACCGAAAGGCCGGGCGGATGCGCTTGAAGATGCGCGGCACTGTTTCCACGTTGTGAGCGAAAACCTCCGGTGCGGCGTCAAAGACCTGAGCGAGGTGCTCCGGATTGCCGGAGAAGTCCGGCACGAGAATCTCGACGCCGGTGCCGGGGCTTTGCTGGTGAATTTGACGGATCGTCTCCGCGTAGAGCCATGCGCCCTCATCGGGCAGGTCGTCACGGGCTACGCCGGTCACGGTGGCATAGCGCAGGTTCATCGTCACCACGGATTCACCCACCCGGCGTGGTTCGTCGGTGTCGTAGTCCGCCGGTTTGCCGGTATCGATCTGGCAGAAGTCACACCGTCTCGTGCACTGGGAACCACCGATCAGGAAGGTGGCTTCGCGGTCTTCCCAACATTCAAAGATGTTCGGGCAGCCAGCCTCCTGACACACGGTGTGCAGATTTTCGCTCTTGACCAAGCTTTGTAGTTTCTGATATTCCGGTCCCATTTTGGCGACCGTCTTGATCCAGGCGGGCTTGCGTTCGATCGGCGTTTCTGCGTTGCGAATTTCCAGGCGCAACAGTTTGCGGCCTTCGGGTACTGTGCTCATGCGTTCGTCCTGACGGTGTCGAGGCTGGCGGGGTTGGTGCTGACGGAATTCAGGCTCGTTGCGCGAAGGAAGGCGGCCGTGATGGGGTCGATGAGTTCGCTCGGGTCGATGGTGCGTCCGAGCACGCGTGACATCGTGGTTACGCCCGCATCGCGAATTCCGCAGGCGATGATGCGCGAATAGGGTTCGAGCGAGTTGCTGCAGTTGAGTGCGAAACCGTGCATGGTCACCCCTTGGGCGACCCGGATTCCGATGGCGGCGATCTTGTCTTCGTGGTCGGCCGGTCCGACCCACACACCGGAGCGTCCGGCGACCCGGACGGCATCGATGCCGAATTCGACCAAAACCTCGATCAGGATGCCCTCGAGCGACCGAACGTATCCGACAACGTCGACGGGTTCCTGCAAATGCAGGATCGGGTAGCCGACCAACTGGCCGGGGCCGTGCCAGGTGATCTTGCCACCTCGATCTACGTCGATGACCGGCGTGTCATCGACGGGTCGTTCCTCGGACAGGGTGCGTTTACCGGCGGTGTACACAGCCGGGTGCTCCAGGAGGAGGACGGTGTCCGGTCGCTCATGGGCGACGACGGAACGATGGACTGCGCGTTGGAGCTCAAGGCCCTCAACATACGGCACGGAGTTGGCGCTTAGCCCCGCGACGACAAAGTCGAGCATCTGCCCAGTCTAGGGGGCAGAGGACCCCCCCAGCGCCAGCGATGCGGGTGACCTCTTTTGCATCGCCACTGCATTGCCACTGCATTGCCACTGCACTGCCACTGAATTGCCACTAAATTGTCGCTGCCGCTCCACGTAAGCTCCACCAGAACAACTCGCAGCTCCTCCACACTGACGCCGCTGCCGTGTTGTGCACGGATGCGGGATGCTCGCGTCGGGCGGCCCGGATCACGTTGGATCATGATCGCGTGAGAGTACACAGGGATCCCGACGAGTCGGGCACGGCTGCAGCAGCGTCTGAAACCGACGCCGTCATTGCCGGCCACCGCGTGATCCGGTTGCTCGGCACGGGGAATCGGGCCGTGGTCTACCTGGGACACTCCGGTACGGGTAGCGCGGTGGCCCTGAAGGTTTTTCGCGCCGACACCGAAGCAGCGAGCATCGAACTTGATATCGCCGTGCTCACGTCGGCGGCCGCTCCCGGGCTCGTACGTCTGCTGGACGTCGCGCGACTTGGCGATGGTCGCATCTGCCTGGTCTTGGAACGGCTGACCGGGGGGTCCCTCGCCCGGTACCTGGTCGAATACCCAAGCTTGTCACCCGGCGAGGTCGTGACCCTTCTCGCCCCGGTCACCGTAGCCCTGGACGCCATGCACACGTCGGGCTTTGCACTCGGGAGCGTCAGCCAGGCCACAATTCTGCTCGACGCGAGCGGCCGTGCCGTGCTGACCGGCTTTGGTGCAGTTCGGCGGCTCGGTGAGGTTCCCCGAGAACGGATGCCGTTGCTGCGCGCCGACTACGCACGCCTGGGCGTCGTGATGCAGTCCCTCTGCGACAAGCTCGATACGTCGGACTCGCGTCGGGGCAGCGCGGCTGCGTTGCTTCGGAAATTCCAGACCGCCCTGCAACCGGCGGTGGATCGATCAGGCTCAGGTCCGGTCGATGCCGGAGCGTACCCCGGTTCGGCGCTGCAAGCCCTCGAGCACGACCTCTTCGAATGGGCCGACGCCGAGCCCCTTCGAGGCTTTGAACCCGCCACACGACCCCATGCGGCCGCACCCGCCGAGGACACTCCCGCGGTCGAGATGTGGGCACGTCACGTTGACAGTGTGCGGCTCCGCCGTGGTCTGGTCGGCACGGCAGAGCTGCCCGACAGGAGGGAGCCGGATCCACTCGACCCTGATCGATCCGAGCCGGCTCGGGGTGCCAGGGACTGCCACTCGGATAATGACTTCGCTGACGAATCCGGCAATGATCTCGGCGCCGATTCTGGCGATGACTTCGACAATGACAATGACAACGACAACGACAACGACAACGACAACGACGACTACGACGACTACGACGACTACGACTTGAACGACGACGACGACGTCTCCGCCGTCGGGCAGACCCACGGGCACGTCGGCCGCGGTCGCGACGCTCTCCGCGGACTCTCCGGGCTGAGCGCCGCCGTCGTACGGGGGCTGCGGCCTCAGGCACGGCTCCAAGGGGTGCTGGAGAGCGCGGTTGACTCGCAGCCGCTCAAAGCCGCCGGGCACGCACTGCGCAAACGACTGCATGGCCGCCAGCGGCCCCTTCTGGTGGCGGCTCTGGGCAGCCTCAGCATTGTCGTGCTCGCACTGACACTGTTTCCGGTATCCGGGCTTGCCGGTGATGCGGGGCGCGCCAGCGAAGCAGGCATGAGCGGCACGGTGGAGGTCTCCACCATTCCGCCAGCACCACCTCCCGCACCAACTCCAGCTCCAGCACCAGCGGATACTGCGGGCTCGGCCGGAGCGGCCGCCGAGGATTCAGCGGCGATAGCGGGGGATGACCCCGTAGCGGCCGTTCTGGCGCTGCTCGCCCGTCGAGCGACCTGCCTGGCCGCCGCGTCCCTCGTCTGTCTGGCTGACGTCGATCAGACCGGGTCGGCGATGCTGGCAGGAGATAGTTACAACGCCCGCGAACGCCAGCAGGATGGATCCGGCCGGGGATTGGCCGACTATCTGGGATTCTTGCCGTCCCTCGCCGCACGAAGCGGAAACCTCGCCGTCGTCGCGTTGACCCCGGACCGAGGGCAAGAAAAAAGCCAGCCGGCCTCGGTCCTTGTGGTCAAGGGCGAGGGCGGCTGGCGTCTTCGTGATATTTTCGACAACTGAGTTGGCACCGAGACGACTGGAGGGTACCGATCAAGCGGAGCTGTCAGATGCCGAGGTTGCCTTCGAACGCACCGGCTTCGAGCCGTGCCTTCATCGTGGTGAGGAAGCGGGCTGCATCCGCACCGTCGATGATGCGGTGGTCGTAGGACAGGGCGAGGTACACGCTCGACCGGATCGCGATCGAGTCAAGACCGTCGTTGGTGACAACGAGCGGCTTCTTGTAGACGATCCCGGTGCCGAGAATGGCACTCTGCGGTAGGAAAACGACGGGCGTGTCGAAGAGGGCACCGCGCGAACCGGTGTTGGTCAGCGTGAACGTTCCGCCACTCAATTCGTCGGGCTTGAGCTTGTTGTTCCGGGTGCGAGCTGCGAGGTCGGCGATCTGGGCGGCGAAACCGGCCAGGTCGAGTTCCCCGGCGTTGCGCACGACGGGAGTCAGCAGGCCGCGCTCGGTGTCGACCGCAATGCTGATGTTCTCCTGGGCCGGGTACACGATGGTGTCGCCCTCGATCGTGGCGTTCACGATCGGAATGGCACGCAGGGCTTCGGCGGCAGCGAGGGCGAAGAACGGCAGAAACGAGAGCTTGTTGCCTGTTTTCTCAGCAAAGGTCCCCTTGACCCGGTCGCGGAACATGGCGACGCGGGTGACGTCGACCTCGACCACGGTCGTCAGCTGAGCGGATGACTGCATGGAGATGACGGCGCGCTCGGCGACGACCTTGCGCAGGCGGGACATCGGCTGGGTGGTTCCGCGCAGCGGCGAGACCTCGACCACCGGGGCAGCGGCGGCCGTTCCGACAGCCGAGGCGGCCCGCACGATGTCTTCCTTACGGATGCGTCCGCCCACTCCGGTGCCGCTGATCGTCGACAGGTCTACGCCCGCTTCGTTCGCGAGCTTGCGCACGATCGGGGTGACGTAACCGCTGGTGCCGGCGTGTGAGCCACGAGCCGCCGGTGCGGCTGCGACCGGGGCGGGGGCCGCGACGGGTGCTGCCGCGACGGGTGCTGCTTCAACCGGTGCGGGTGCTGCCGCGACGGGATCGGGCGTGGCGACCGGAGCCGCAACGGGCTCGGGCGTGGCGACCGGAGCCGCAACGGGCTCGGGCGTGGCGACCGGAGCCGCAACGGGCTCGGG
>NZ_JADOUX010000027.1:0-34638 GCF_015751745.1 Cryobacterium sp. CAN_C2 | reverse complement strand
GTGAATTTCCGGCGTGGTGCGGTCATGCGGTTCTCTACTTTCAGTGAACCCTCATTTTAAGAGGGCCCACTGTCCGAGATATCCGCAGCAGCCCAGACAGTCAGAACAGGACGGCGAGGCATACACGCTCCTTCTCGAAAACGGAGGAAAACAAGAACCCACCGACAGCCGCGACACGACGACAGAAAATCAGGGAAGTGCCATTCTCAGAATAGGATTCTCGCATCATCCGCACTTCACGGCTTTCAAGAAGAAGAAATGGTCCACAATGCTCATCGGCTGTGACTTTCGGCGCTATGTGGCGGCGTTTTGTGATCGCTATTTGGCGCAGCGACCCGATTTGCCACGCTGAATCAGAGGGACGTCAGCGTCTTATATCCCATGGGCTTTGAAACACTTTAGTTTCGAGACACCCTAGAACAGCCGGCGGCCTCATCGCCCACGGTGCTCGGTCGACTGGGCAGCAGCTTTGCCAGGACTAGACAGCTCCTAAGCTTGGCTATGCTGAGCCCCATGAGGAAGCTCCAGCTCTCGTTGCGAAACTGTCACGGTATCCGTGAAATGGACGCCACCCTGCCCTTCGAGCGCCGGAAGAAGAATTCGACAGAGCCACGGCAGGCGGTGGCTATCTACGCACCCAACGGGACGATGAAGTCGAGCTTCGCGAGGACCTTCCTTGACTACTCTCGAGGTCAAGATTCGTCGGACCATGTGTTCCCCGAGCGTGAGACGCGCCGAGAGATCCTCGACGAAACCGGCAACGAACCCGACACGGCAAATGTGGCGGTATTTCTTGCTTACGACGAGCAATACACCCCCGACAAGTACGCCACGACTCTTCTCGTAAATGCCCCGCTCCGCGAGGAGTTCGAGACGATTCAGAAAAGCCTGTCGAAGATCGAGGGGGAGCTGGTCAGCGCGCTGAAGAAGACTGCGCGAACCAAGCAGGATGTTGGACTGCTGGTTTCGCAGACCTTCACCAAGGAGGACGACAACTTCTTTGGCGCGCTCACGCGTGTGAGCTACGAGGTGGAGCAGACGGAAGAGCCGGTGTTCGCCGACATCCCCTACGACCTCCTCTTCAACGCGAGCGTTGAGAAAGTCCTTTCTGATCCGAAGCTCCGGGAGTTGCTGTCCGACTATGTAGAGCGGCTGAACGAGTTGCTCGACAAATCAACCTTCTTCAGTAGGGCGTCCTTCAATTACTACAACGCCGAGACGGTCAGCAAGAGTCTCGTCAGCCAAGGCTACTTCAAGGCTAAGCACTCGCTGTTACTTTCGGGGGAGGAGGCCCCTCGTGAAGTGTCGAGTGAGGCGGACCTGACCAAGCTGATCTCAGACGAGAAGCAGCGCATTACTGGAGACTCGGAGCTGATGGTGCGCCTCCGTGGCTTGGAGAAGGCGCTCAACGCAAACCAGGCCACGCGAGACTTCTTCCAATTTGTGTCCGGCCGTCCGGAGCTGCTTGCGGAGTTCGATAACACCGATCGATTCAAGGAGAAGCTCTGGGTCTCTTACTTCAAAATGCATGGTGAACTGTTCATCGAGGCAGTGGATGCTCACAAGTCGTCCGAGGAGCGGCGGAAGAAGATCCTCGAAACTGCAGCGGCGGAGCGCACTCAGTGGGAAACCGTCATTGAGCTGTTCAATGAACGGTTTGATGTGCCGTTCACGCTCGTGCCCCGGAACCGTGTGAAGGTCATGCTCGCGCAGGAGCCCTTTCTGACAATCGACTTTGACTTCAAGGACGGCGGAGGCTCCACGCGGGTGGATCGAGAGCACCTATTGCAGGTGCTCAGTACCGGAGAAAAGAAGGCGCTCTACATCCTGAACATTCTCTTCGAGGTCGAAGCGAGGAGGAAGTCGGGGGAGCTGAGTCTCTTCGTTATCGATGACATCGCTGACTCTTTTGACTACAAAAATAAATACGCGATCATCCACTATTTGAAGGAGATGGCGGCGGAGACAAACTTCCGGATCGTCATCCTGACTCACAATTTCGATTTCCTCCGCACCATCTACGGCCGGGGCGTAGTGGGTTGGGGTGAGTGCTTCATCGCTGAGAAGAGTGCCGAACGCGTCAAGTTCAGCAAGATGAGCGGGGATCTCATCACAAACCCCTTCGAGGGTGATCTCAAGCGGAAGATGTTCACCAGCGCCCTTGAGCGAATTGCCTGTATTCCGTTCGCTCGGAACATCCTTGAGTACAGTCGCGGGAGCAAAGATCCGGACTACCTTCACTTGACCTCGTTGCTGCATCTCAAGGCAGGCTCCCGAAGCATTACCCAGGGGGAACTCGACAAGTTATTCCGGAAGGCGTTCGTGGGCCTGGAAGCGGACGGATGGGCGGACCCGGCGGAGTTGGTCATCGACGCGATTTACCGTGAGGCGGATGCTTGTTTGGAGGCCGACGAAGGCGTCAACTTCGCGAACAAGATCGTCTTGGCCATAGCAGTGCGGCTGAGAGCAGAGTCATTCATGCTCAAGCTGATAGACGAACCGGCCGTAACCGACGAGATCAAGAAGAACCAGACTTGGGAACTGTTCAACATAGTTGAGGACCGCGCGCTCGGAGGAGAGGATGAGTTGCGGCTGCTTCGGTCCGTGCTGCTGACCACTGCTGAAACCCTGCACGTCAACTCCTTCATGTACGAGCCGATCATCGACATGTCTGACCAGTCGCTGCGCAACCTTTACGCCAAGGTCGCTGACTTAGATCGATTGCTGGCGTAGGAAACGCGCTACGGCTGGCATTAAAGAGCCGCCAATTACGTCTCGGTGAAAAGTTAACGGGCCGGAGACTGACGCTTACGGCTTAGGCCTCAGCGCGTCAGTCATATTCAGCGTCTCGTAACCCTAGGGAGACAAGACGTCTCATTGCCGCGGTGCCGGCGTTGCATTCCGTTGAGGCACTGCGCTGGACGAGGAATCCCGCAACTATGCCTCGTAATTTTGGGGCCGATTTCAGGTACCTGCCGATAGTTCTATGACATTTAAAATCGACTGGCCGGTTATGGGCGTCTCCGACGTGGTGTTGCCGAGTGCTTCGCCCCAGCCTGTCCGATAAGTCCTACCCGTGCCTTCGTCAGTCGGTGCCCATCGCGAGGTACCGGTAGGCGGTGGCACGGCTGGTGCCGATGATCTTCCCAATATCAGCGGGTTTCAGGCCTTGGGCCTTGAGGTCGCGGGCGCGTTTGACGTTGCTATGGTCGGCGGTGATTTCGCGGCGTCCGGCTGTGCGTCCGTGGGAGGCCGCCACGGCCATGCCGGCGCGAGTTCGTTCGGAGAGCTGGTCACGTTCCAGCTGGGCGAACGCGGAGATGACGGTGACCATGGCCCGGGCGATGGCGCCGCCCAGCTCGCTGTCCGGGTCGGTAATGATGCCGTCGCGCAGGGAACGGAACTTGATACCGCGCTCGGTGAAGCCGTCAAGGAGTTCTAGGAGGTGGCGGGTATTGCGTCCCAACCTGTCCAGTTTCCACACGACAACTTCGTCGCCGCGGCTGAGACGGTCAAGCATTTTGTCCAGTTCGGGACGACTGGTCTTGGTGCCGCTGACGCCCTGGTCACGGTAGATGCGTTCGCAGCCAGCCTCTTCAAGTTCCCGAATTTGTAGCTCGGTATTCTGGTCCATTGTGCTAACCCGTGCATAGCCAAGACTCGTCATCCGTTCCTCACTCTTATTGTCTCGTCAAAGGCGGTTTTGACGCGCTTTTGAGAATATCAGAGTGAGACACGTTGTTGAGAATCTAAGCGACGCAGGAACGCGCCGATGTTGGATTCTTTAAAACGTGCGTCGGCGTGCAGATCTGCTGTCTTATCTAAGGAACCTTTATTGAGATGCCGAGGAGAACCGGGAAGGCCCCGCCCCGCCCCGCGCCGCGCCCGCGCCCAAGTTGTCTCTAGTCGAAAGGGTGCGGATTAGAGATAGATTCCCGCTGTGTCGATCAGTTCCATCCAGAGCTCTCGAGGGTGGGTGTCTTTCCGGATAGTTGGGACGGGCACCAAGACGTCCGCCTCGGCCAGGGCGCCCATGTCGACTCCGGTCAGGTCGGCGATGTCCACGATGGGCACCTGGTACGTCCGGAACGGTCCAAGCGGTGGGGGAGTGCCGTCGACGAGGGCTTGAGAGCGGGCCGCGTCGAAATCGAGATCGGCTAATTGTGGGCTTTGATCCAGCACGAACCCGGCAGCTCGAAGTACAGGGGCCCCTTCCACAAGCGTTGTCCACGCCGCGATCTTCCAGAACAATTGCGGGATCCTGACGCCGCGATACACCGGATCCTCAGCTGCGAGCACGGGTGCGGTGAAGACACTGATGCGATTACCGTTCGTTCGCGCGAAGGCGAGGACGTGGTCCTCCAGCCCAAGCCAGAGCTCCTTGGACTGATTGAACGCCCCGGCTTGAGGGGCGGCGTTCGTGTAGGCGAAGGTGTCGGTGTTGGCTCGGCTGGCTGTTGTGGCGTCGCCCCAGACGGGGTCTCGGCGCCGGACGAGATGCCCGCGGTCGAGATCGTTCCTGGCGTAGACGGTCTCCCCGGTTTGTTCGGTGGTCGGGATGCGCGGGTCGAGGTGCCAGTCGTCGGCGCGGTCGACGTCAACGAGCTGATCACCGTCGATGTTGACGCCTGTCACGATCGCAAGGGCCCGCATTGGATCCATGAGCACGGTGAAATGTGTGTAGGGCAATTCGCGCAGCAGGAAGCCGTCGGCAGGCAGTGGCAGTGGCAGCGGCAACGTGAGGAAACCGGCGTTGTATCCAGTAGGAGGGAATGTTGCAGCGTCCATGGCGACAGTCAATCAGCCGCAGCCGTCATCTTGACCTGAAATTGTGTCTCGCAACTAACCAGGTCCGGGCCAATCCGGCCGATCACCTACGAGTCATAGTTATGAGAACCACCGGGCCGCAGCTCTTCGGGGTACAAGATTCCGCGATCCCGCTGCGGCGAGACGTCTCGTATCCCTAGGGATACGAGACTATTCCGAGGGCGTGGCGTTATCGCCGGTCGCGCCAGCGTTTGATTCCGATGCTGATGAGGGTGGCGGTGACTCCTAGGAGGAGGACGGGCGCCTCGAACGCGAGTGCGGCAGCTCCGCCTCCTAGTGCGGCCAGCAGGATGGCGTCGAGAGCCCACGCTATTCGCACGGCTGCCATGGGGTCGCCCGCGGGTGTCGATATTGGGGTGAGCAGAGTGGTGGGAAGGGGGCCTTTCAGCGCATTGCTGATGCGAGCGACGAGGGCAAGCAGTCCGAGTGCGAGCGAGCTGACAGCTGCTGCGCCGGTCGCGGTGCCAATGATGATGGAGCACACGATGACCACCGCGAGTAGGACGACAACGGTGACTGCCAGCGGAAAGAGAGCGTGATGGGCAAGGAGGCGTTCGTCGCTGATCCCGTAGAGAGGGAAGTCTGCAGCGACGCTTGCGGCATGCCGGATCCCATCGGTGAGGGGGCCGAGGCCAGCGAAGGCGATCACCCCAGCGGCCGCGCCGAGGAGCCAGCCTGGGGTGGTCGGTGCAAACGCGAGAGCGAGTAGCACCCCGGCGGCGGTGAGTGCGAGGATACCGACGATAAGTCGACCGGGAGCCCGGGTCGCTCCGATCGTGTCACGGACGAGGAACGTCCATGCCAGTTGGGTGTGTGGCCGCACGGCACGGATGCGGCGCCCGAGGTGCGGCTTGGGCTGGTAGATCGTGGCCGCTGAGGAGAATTCCATGCCCGCCGCGTGGGTGGTTGCTGAGTCCCAGCGTGCTGCTTGCGTTGTGAGTTCGGCGAGACCGAGCCGATTCATCATCACCGGCACCAAGGCGACCAGGGCGGCAGCCAGTGCAGCCATTGTTGCCAACGCAGGGAGGCTGTGTGAGATTCCGCTGGTGGGATACGCAAGACCGACCCACCCCCAAGGGGCGTACAGCTGCATGCCAGGAACGGCGACGGTGACCAATCCGAGCGCGAGGATACCGAGCGCGCCTGCAACGGCAGCCCGGGGAAACACCTGACCGGCCAGCCATGCCACCGTCGCGGTGACGCCAACGAGGCCACCGACAGTGGTGAAGGTCGCGACACCCCCCGGCTCGGCCAGCCCATTGCTGGCGAGGCTCATACCGATCAGTCCCGCGGCGATCGTGCAAACTGCAGCGGCAATTGCTCCGGAAAGGAAAAGTGGAGCACGGAAGGTGTTGAACCGGGGCAGATCGCTCATGGCGAGAGCGTGAGTCAAAAATGGGGGAAGCACCGCCGGGCCGCGGTCCCGTCCCAGCAGCAACGCGCCCGCCCACAACGCTGCGACAATGAACGACGTCACGCTGGGTGCCGCAACATCCGCGAACAGGGCCAGCCCTGCCGGGCTGGCCGCGCTCAGCCACACCGCCCGTCCTACCGGGATGACGGTCACGAGGGCGACCATGAGCACCGTGTACATCGTGAACGCACGATCACCGGTCGTGCGGATGTTGCGAGCACGCCAAATATTGATCGCTGCGTGTGACCGGCTGCTCATGCCGCGGCCACCAGCTCGAGAGTATGATCGGCAATCGCCTCAGCAAGCACCGAACTGTGTGTGGCCACTACGAGAGTCGCGCCGCCATCGCGGCGAGACTGGAGCACACGGATCACGGACTCGACGTGCTCAGGATCTAGCCGCTGTTCCGGTTCATCAAGGATCAGAACCTCGAATGGGCGAGCCAGCACCAGGGCAAGACCGAACAGTTGCGTCTGACCGGAGGACAGCTCGTGCGCGAACCGCTCACCGAGCTGGCCCAGCCCCAACTCCGCGAGAACACCGTGCGCGAGGTCCACGGCCGCCGCAGGACCGTCGACCCACGTCGTTGCGACCAACGTGACGTGATCGCGCACAGTAAGATCGACAGCCATCGGCGGCAGCCCGATCATCGTAGAGACACGCCGACGAAAACCACGGTCACGCTCGGCCACAGCCGAGCCACCGATCTGCACCGTGCCACTCGAGGGCTTCCGCACCCCGGCCAGCACGCGCAACAACGTCGACTTACCCGTCCCGTTCCTGCCACGCACAATCAGAGCTTCACCCCGAAGAGCCGCCGCGGACACAGGAGCCAACAACGTCACGTCACCCGCGACCACGCCTACCTCGTCCACATCAATCATTCGACAATTCTCCCAGGCCGGATAAGCCTCGCGAAGAACCTGCGGGGAGCAACCCGGCCGTCTCATAACCTCGGCGTCTTGTAACCCATGGGATGCGAGCCGCCGCGACACTGCAGCATCGTCCCTCAGCTCGTCCGTAAGACGCACGTTCATCGGGCTATATGTCGGGCGGGTCAAACGCACGACCACAAGTCCGCGGGCGTGTCGATACCAATGGAGGCGTGGGAATGCCCGTTGGTCGTCCCTCTTGCGGGCACCGCAGGAGCTGCAAAGTTGTGACCGGTCGCGGTGAGATGCTAGTTCTGTGGAATTGGACAAAAGCAGGGATACGCAGGCCGTTGCCATTCGTCCGTACGGTCATGCGGATGCCGCAGACACATTGGCAATATTTCTTGCCGCGGTGACCGAGACCGCTGCCGCCGACTATTCGCCGGAGCAGATTCAAGCTTGGGCTCGGCCAGAAGATCGCGACCTGTCCACCTGGCATGCGACTATGCAGGCGCGGAACAGTTACGTGGCGACCATCGATGGCGCACCGGCGGGTTTCTCTGACGTGAACCCTGCGGGGTTTATTGACATGCTGTTCGTCGCCCCGCGACATCAGAGACAAGGGGTAGCGCGACAGCTGATCGGCTACGTGGAGGCTCACGCGCGTCAGGCGCACATGGCAGAGCTAACGGCCGACGTCAGCATTACAGCTCGCCCGTTCTTCGAACGCTACGGATTCACCGTCGAGGCAGAACAGCACCCAGTGAAGGCCGGCGTGCAGCTGACCAACTACAAGATGAGAAAGAACCTACTCGGCTCTGAGGTTCGCCTGACCGGGCAGCTTGTTTGCCACACCGAGGACCAGATGGCCACTGTGCGGGATCACCTGCCACTGCATCTTCCCCTGACCCGCGATGAACCGGGATGCCGATCCTTTAACGTCACCCCGACGAACAATCCGATGATCTGGCAGGTCGAGGAGTGCTTCGAGGACGCAGCCGCCTTCGAGGCTCACCAGGAACGGGTCGCCGGCAGTGCGTGGGGTCACGCGACTTCAGAAATCGAACGCCGCTACTCCGTGACTGGACGGTAGCCCCACGCCGTCTCAGCACCTGAACCTGCAATGAGAGCTGGGCTTGTCCAGGGAAGCGATCCCGCGTAGAGGGTTGGGCCACCGGCGTCGGTGCAGACCCTACGGTAACGTGGCCGCCCACGCTCGGCCTTCGGCGTCAGCCCGCCGCCGGAGCTCAACCCAAGACGGCGCCGACGACGCGACAATAGCCAAGTCTTCATCGATCGCTGTGAGGGCTGCTTGCACGAACCCGGAGCCCAAAGCCGCACCGCTGTCGTCTAGATTAGCATCCGGATTAGCCTGCCAGAACGCGTAATCCGCCGCCTCATACAGCTGCGTGGCCGCCCAGACAGCCTGTTGCGGGTCGTCCGTTCGCCACGCGCCCATCGCGTAGGCGACAGCTGCCGCAGCGTTCTGCGCGTATGCCGACTCCCGAACCCACCCGTCATCATCTTCGTCCGGGACCATCGACGTCGCTTCAGCTTCCATCCGCTGCACCTCGCCCATCGGTGTTGCAGCGAGGGCCCATCCTGCCGCCACGATCTCCGCCAGCCGCTCAGAGAGCGTCGGGGCTCCAACCGCCGACGCGTAGCGCTCGAACAGCGGGAACAGTCGTTGGGCGCAGGACATGGCGAACACGGTTTTTGCCCGTCGGTCCAACAGCTCCAACTTGGCCAGCAACGCGTGCTCATCGTACGTTCGCATCAGATCCCCCTTCATTGGCGCCCGTTGGCCGTTCGTCTCGCGTGCGTCGGAGCGCCATCTAGGCTCGCGATAGTTTGAGTCTCACTTGCTCGTGCGGCCGGGCCCTGGCCGGCGTAGGCCGAGCGCAATCAGGATGATGCCGACGATGGCGATAATGAGCCCGATGGAAAGCCACATGCGGCTACCTGTCATGAAACTTCCCGGGATCAGATTTATGCCCTGCCCGGCCCACACTCCACCAAGGATCAGAGCGATCACGCCGACGGTGATCAGGGCGGTGCGCCCATTGCGGCTAGTCACGTATCCCAACGTACCCTCGACCGACTGACCCGTCGCCCGGTAGAGGTTCCCTTGCGAATCCTGGACGCGACCAGCAGCCGCTCCCCACCGTGTGCAATACGAGTGCCGGGAGTCGTCCGTCGTGCGGTCGGTCGTGAGGTCGTTATGTGAAGAGCTTTGGCCGCTGAATTCTGGATGCGCCAGATGCCTATTCGTGTAGAACGATTTGGAAGAGATTGTGGTCTTGCCATTTTCCGGCAATCTGCAGGTAACGAGGCGCCATCCCGATCTGTTGAAAGCCTGCCTTCACGAGCACCCGTTGCGAAGCAACATTGTGAAGGAGAGTGCTCGCCTCTATGCGGTGCAGCCCGAGGTCCTCGCGCGCCACTTCTACGATCATCTGGACCGTCGCTGATGCCAGCCCGCGACCCGCGTACTTGCTATCCACCCAGTAACCCAGACCCGCACTCTCGAAGGGGCCGCGCACTATTCCGGCCAAGTTGAATCGACCTACGAGTGCATCGCCAGCAAATAGGCCAAAGGGGTATCCCTCGCCAGCGTCACTTGCAATAAGTCGTTTAGCGATGTCCGCAGCCTGCCACGCCTCGGTGTAGTACTCCTCGGGGCGCACCGGTTCCCATTGAGCGAGATATTGACGGTTGCGCACATATGCTGCGGCAAGCGCCGTGGCATCGCCCCGGCGCAGTACGCGCATGCTGACGTCTTGACTAAGTTGGCGTGATCCGAACACAAGTCCACGTTACGGGCCCACCTCATCGACGTTCACCATCTGAGATAAGAGTCGCGATACTTGGCGCTGAGAATAGTTCGACACCGAACGCGGACTACTTCCGATTGCTCCAACTAACCCTGATGCTGATCATGGGCGTTTTTGAGGATCAAACAGCGAGACATCCGCTCGGTCGCTCGAAGCGTAGGGTGAACCGCATGATGTCAACGCCGATCCTTGTCCCAGCGGCATCGACCACGTCCACTGAGGACCAAGAAGTCTCGCTTCAAGCCGAAGTCGTGACAGACGCGGACAGTACGCCAGGTCCATCCCTGGTCCCGGAGCTACTGATCACATGTCTCGAGGCGAGCCTGGATTTCTGGTGCCGCCTGTGCGGATTCGAGGTGCTCTACGACCGCCCCGACGAGGGGTTTGCCTACATCACCAGCGGCACGGCGCACATCATGCTCGAACAAAGAGGATCGGGACGGAACTGGATACCTGCCGCCTTGGAGCCACCTCTCGGCCGCGGGATCAACTTCCAGATCACTGTGGCGTCGATACAACCGCTGTTAAGTGCTCTCGACGCCGCGAGCTGGACCCTCTTCATGGAGCCGGAGACGAAGTGGTACCGGACCGGCACGACCGAGGCCGGCGTAGCCCAGTTCCTGGTGCAAGACCCGGATGGATACTTGATCCGATTCCAAGCATCTCTGGGCCGCAGGCTTGCCGGGGCCGGCACCCTTTAACCCTGCAGCCGGACTCAGCTCTGTTGGAGCAAGCTCACGCTTGGTCGGGTGTCTCGAGAACTACTGTGGATCGCATGACTCCAACGATGCCGATCCTTGTCTCTGCGACATCACCGACGTCTGCTGAAGCCAAGGACGTGTCACGTCGGTACTACGAGGAGCTTGTGGGCCGCTACCACGGGCGACCTGCATCTCGCCAGGAGACCATGGATGCCCAGGCCGGATACCCCAGTGACGACCTGGTCGCACCACTGGGCATCCTTCTTCTGGCCCGCCAAGGAGCCACCGTTCTCGGCTGTGCAGGCATGCGGGTGCGCCCCGGCGACATCGGCGAGGTAACCAGAGTCTTCGTGGAACCGGCGGCACGGGGCAAGGGCTTGGGACGCCTTCTCATGAAGGAACTGGAACGCGAATCCCGCGAATTAGGACTCCATGCGTTGCGGTTGGACACACGAACGGACCTCGTCGAAGCGCGAAGCCTGTACGCGTCCCTTGGCTACATCGAAGGGGAAGCGCACAATACGGACCCATACGCTAACCACTGGTTCCGGAAAGACTTGGCGTGAATTTCGATTCTTGAAGGCCGGCGAAGGGCTTGGTCGGTTTATAGTGCCCGGTCAGGGTTCCTGTACGGACCCGACGGATCGACTCGGCATGGTTCGGGAATCGACTTGAGTCTCAGCCCCAAATTCTCGGCACAGCGCAGGAGCGATGGCGCCACGTCGATAGGATCCACAAAAAGGGGTCTTCAGATGGGAACGAGAATTGGCGTCCGCCGGGTGCTGAGAGCCACCACAGACGTGCTTCGATCTATTGGTCAAGTGGTCATCACGGTGGCTCTTGTCCTGGCCGACGTAGTCAAGTCGGGGTCTGGTGGCGGTCCTCCATTGTCGGCCCTTCCACCAGTAGTACTCCCGAGGTCTGAGACCACGCCTTCCGATGCACTCTCCCCAGAGAAGAAACCTCCGACGAAAAAGACGCGACGCGACAGGCGCAGGTCCTAGCCCGATCACGCGCCGGTCCACCAGCTACTTTGGAGTGACCCGAGGATCGCCTCCGTCTGCGTGGACGTTCCCCAACGCCACTCCCCCGATATGTCGGAACCTTGGCGAATTGGCGCCGATTCTGCAAACGTGTACGTCCGGCTATCGAACGCTGTGGGCTGGGCTTCAGCGTGGTTAGGTTCCGGTTGTTCGGGATTGGCGCCATTCGATGAGAGCTAGCGCTCCAGCCGTTGCAACCGCCACGACGACAGCGAGTCCTGCGACGCCGATCAGACCCGGCAGGTTCCCTACGGCCAGGGTTGCGAGGAATGTGGACACGCCTGCAACTGCCACTCGCCCAAACCGGCTTGTGCACACCAGGCGAGCGAGGACGAATCCGATGGTTGAGCCCACGAGTCCGATTCCGCTGGCAAGAGCAAGGCCAAAGGCCAGAAACGACGCGTCGTCTCCCGATGCGATCACCACAACGATGACGTAAAGGTCGGCGGCGACGACTCCCGCTGCGGTCACAGGGATCATGCTCGTCCAAGCTGGGCGGTTCATGCCAGTAGCCGACGGTATTTCGCCGGCGCCAACACCATCGAACACCCGCTGAGGGCCAACGCGACGAGTACGACCATGCGGTGAGTCTCGCAGGTATCTCCCCCTCAGACGTTGGAATCGCTCCAGCGATCCGTAAGGGGTTCCCCTTGCGGAACGATGAGTTGCCAAACCGCAATCGAAAACTGCAATCGACCGCCATTCTCGGCTAACAGTCAGAGACTTCTGAAAATGACAACGAAATAAAGGTTCCTTTGACAGGACACCCACTCAGTGCGTCGTGGCACCTTTTGGAGAATCCGCCTGTGGCTTTTGAATTTATGGGGCGGCGTTCCTCCTGATTTATTTGGCGGTGACGAGTGAGAATGTGTTGGAGGTGGTGGCCGCTACTGGTCTTGGCGATGGTCACGCAATTGGGCCGCGTGGCGGTATAACGTGGCTCGACTCCATTTAACGAGCTGCGCTGCGGCAGCCGAACTCTTGCCGTTGGCTTAGGATTCCAGAGCGGAAGATAACCCACTCAACGGGGACAAGGCCACCCAATTTAGCCGTTGCGGAGCATGTCGATTCGGTCGCGGCTAACCACGACGCAGTCATCGATGACTGCGAGGTAGTTGCCTGTCGTGAATGCTATTTCGATGATCCCAACTATTCCGGCGACCAAGAGCCGAGCTTGCACCGGGACGTCAGTATCCATCGGGATCAACCCGTCTCGCCGAGCCTCGTCTAGATAATCACCCACTCGCACAATCCACCCGTTGCATCTGGCGGGCGCTCCATCCAGTTGCACATCGCGACTGCGTTGAAGCTTGAGCGCCACGCGCGCGAGTGGGTGATGAACGAAACACGTTGATACATGCTCAGCCGCTTGGCTGATCGCATCGAGTGGGTCGCTAGCCTCGCGATTGATACCCATGAAGATACCGCCGGGATAGGCCATCCTAACGATCGTCGAAGCAATCCGGGACTTCGTGGGGAAGTAGTAGCTCACGAGAGACCGTGAGGTACCGGCTCTGTTCGCGATCTGAGTGACGCTGGCTCCCGAAAATCCGCACTCGTCGAACTCCTTTGTGGCCGCATCCAGAATTACCGTGGCCGTACACGATTCAGCACTAGCGATCGTCGGCGTGCGGTCTGCGGCATGTGTCATAGACATGTATTTACTCGACCCGTCTCCCGTGCTTATTGAGCATTCTGCGTGCGCTTTGACGCCGCAACGTGCAACGTGCTTTCACAGGATTCCCTGGCAGTGGGCTCATTAAGATGCTATTCCCTGGACGCTCGTCCAGGGAATAGCGTCCCAATCTACAAGGGTGACGAGTGCCAAATTTGGTCCTGTCGGCCTCAACCAGAGGGGATACACAATGAAGAAATGGAAAGGCGGCCTAGCCGCCTTTGCCGTTGCAGCAATGTTGCTGTCCGGTATATCGTCGGCAAACGCGGTGGAGGCGCCGGTTACGGCCCCACTGAGCGTGTCGTTTGCGACAACGGGGTCCGGCGCATCGCCTACCGGGCAATACGATTGGATGTGCGTCCTGACATCGGGTTACACCTACTTTCTGCCCAACGGTGAACCGTTATCGAACTGCAAAGGAAGTTACTTGAAGCGGTACCTCAACGGCCAGCAGGTCCAGTCGTATCGCTTGGCCTATGGCGGGGGCGCCGTGAACTATAAGGCTGAAGGATGCCTCATCGCCGTAATCGGAGGTATTCTTGCGGTCATGTCGCCGACCATGACGATGCGATTTGTCTTTGGGGCAGCTGTGGGAGGAGGAGCCGTTTACTACAGCTGTAGAGCCTAAGGATCCTCCGGCTCGAGCACACTCAGTGGAGATCGGTTTCGAGCCGGAGGCTTTTCAACTGCTGATCATCCGACGCAAGGCTTCGATATGAGCCTTATACGCAGCGCGGCCGTCCCGGGTCAGAGCAACCCAGGTCCAGGCGTGCCCACTGTCCGCCCGCTTAGACACTCGAACATAACCAGCGTCTCTGAGAGTTGACAGGTGCTTGCTGAGCGACGAGTCGCTGATAGACAGCGAGTCACGCAGAGCCGAAAACTCTGCCTCAACCACCTCAAACAAGTATGCACAAATTGAGAGTCGGCGAGTGGGATGAATTGTCTCGTTCAGCTCGGGCGCGGGTCCAGCCACGATCGTCAACGATTCATAGAAGTAGCCAGTGTGTGTTCAAAGACCCATCCGCCGACAACCATCAGAATGAATACCGCCAAGCCGGTCACCCACGCAACCCAGGTGACCCCCTGCTCCATGACGAGGAACCAACCTGTTGCTAAAGCCGCAAGAGCGACCACGAGGAAAACTGCAGCATACCCAGTGGCTCGACCGCGCCCGGCTTCCGTCGTCCGGGTTCCCGTCACGCGTCGGCGCGCGAACTCTATGATCGGAAGGGTGACAGCCATCAGGATCACAGCAACACCAACGCCGACTCCATGGGCCAACAGAACAGCAACTACGGTCCCGCCCAACACAGACCCCGTTGCCGGGTAGTACCACCAGGCTGCTCGGGAGCGTCGCAACGCCGCGGTGCGTGACTGGCGCGCGATCGCTAGGGCCTCCCCGGCAGTAGATTCATTTTCCATACAGGAAAGTAGACACCTTAGCCAAAGCAGTGTCAACCCCTCGGAGGCACTTGGTTGGCGGGTTGTTGCGACTGATTCCTTCCGATGGATGCAGGGTACTCAGACCTTCCGTACCAGAGCGGGCAGCCCACTCGCCGGGATTTCAGCCTCTGACAGCTTCCTAGAAATGGTTCCGACTTAGATCGCCTTGGTGGGCTGTTGTCCGTCACGTTGAATGACGATGAGGCGTCATGCTGTTTGACGATGAGTTTTTGGGGGTGTGGTCGGCACAGTGACGTGGTGGTCGTCAGCGCTGACGGCGGGGAATGTCGTGGTCGTCACAATGACGGCGGTTTTCGGGCACGCGGGAGCGCCCCGGCGCGGGATCTCAGGGATGCGACTCACACATTTGACAGGACAGACCTCGAAGGTGGAAGGATCAGCGCGGCGGAACTTTCCCGAGTCACCGCGATCAATCTTCACGACGAGTTCGCCACCGTCGTCCTCTCGCACGAACTTCTCAACCGCTGAAGACGTTCCGTCACGGGTTGGTCTTGAGGGGCGACTGTGAAAGTATTTCCGGTCAGATACGACCCAGAAGTTCTGCCCGTTTCGCTTCGGAAGGCAGACCCTCATCGCGCACCCTGGCTGGCCGGGCTACACGCTCCGTCGAACTCCCAACGGGTCATCATCCGTTCACCTCCCGACCCGACCTCGTCATCGCAGAGCTCGAGAAGATCCTTGCCCAGAAGTAGGGCCTCAGTCGGCCGAACGCCTCCGCCACTGCAGCACTGCATCCGAAATCACCGGCTGAACTCATACGAAGTATCAGCAGATCCACTACTTTGACCTCGCTGGGTAACCCCAACTGCGATTACGGCTGGAGCCGCTCCAGCGTCCAGCAACCAGAGTCACCGGCCGTGAACCGCAGGCGGTCGTGCAGCCTAGACGTGCGGCCCTGCCAGAACTCGATCGCGCGCGGAATCACACGGAACCCGCCCCAGTCCTCCGGCCGGGGAATATCCGTGTCGTCCGGATAACGCTCTTCCACCCGGCGAACCTGCTCCTCGATCCGGGCGCGGCTTGAGACGGGCCGCGACTGGTTGCTGGCGACCGCGGCAACGCGCGACCCCCTCGGCCGGCCTGCAAAATAGGCGTCGCTGGTGGCGGCATCCGTGGGATTGGCCGTGCCGTAGACAATCACCTGGCGGTGCATGGAATACCAGGGAAACAGCAGCGAGACCTCCGGGTTGACGCTCAACGCCCGGCCTTTGCGGGACGCATAGTTGGTGACGAATTCGAAGCCGCTGCCGTCGAGCCCCTTGAGCAGCACGGTTCGGCTGCTCGGTCGGCCGTCCGGGTCAACGGTGCTGAGCACCATGGCATTGGGCTCGTAGAGCCCGGCCTGCTCCGCGGCAGCCAGCCAAAGGGGGAACTCGACCATCGGGTCGGGGTTGACCCCGGACTCGTTCAGGCTCACTGCGCCATAGTCGGTGTGACTCGTCAGGGATTCCATCAGGATTCTCGCCCTCGCTTGGAGCCGGCGGAATCTGAAAATTCCCCGGCCGGCACCTCCAGCCTAGATGGGACAGGCAGAAACGCACTGCTGGCAGGTGCGAGTCAGTCTCTGTCCAGAGTCGTGGCGAAAGTGGCCCTGTTGCGGTTCCCGTCTGACAGGGTCACGGTCGGGCAGCGCTAATCGTTGCGCGGGGTTTCTAGCGCCATGTCCGAGTCCGATCCTGATTGCAGTTCAGATCGAAATAGCCACCAAACGATTGCGCCGCAGCAGATGAAAAGAGTGCCGCTCGCCAAGAACGGCACGGACAAGGACAGCGACGAAGCGAGAACCCCGCCGAGGGCTGCTCCCACGGTGAGACCGATAAGACCGAGGACCTTGGACGATGCATTGACCCGCCCTCGGAGGTGCTCAGGGACAAGACGCTGCCGAAGCGAACTCACGCAGATTCCCCACACAACGGAGTGCAGGATGTACGCGGCTAGGAGAGCCGCGGCCACCCATGGGATCCGGACGAATGCGAGCGCGAACATAGACGCGGCGCCGAGGCAAAGACTCCCCACGATCATCCGTCCGTACCCCACACGTAAACGAAGTGGAGCTGTGATGATCGAGCCGACAAGACCACCAAGTGCTGACACCGCCAGAATCAGGCCGTACCCCGCCGGACCAAGACCCAGAGTTTGCTGCGCGAACAGCACAAGGACGGAGAACGGCATCATGTACGCGACGCTCGCGAGCCCGCCAACTACCGCGAGGCCGCTCAATACGCGGTGTCCGCGAAGCCAACGGGCACCGTCCACGGCTTCACGGAACACGGATCGGCGAGGCGAGGCGAGGCCGTTGACGACGCCTGAACGCGGGAGCGCGAGGAAGAAGAACCCGGCCGCTGCATAGAGGCCGCCAGCGGCCAGGACCGGAACCGCCACCCCGAGGGCGAACAGGAATCCGCCCAGCGGCGGACCTGCGAATTCATCGGCGAGGAGTTGAGCCGCCGAGATGCGGCTGTTCGCCTGGTCCAGTTTGCTAACCGGAACGACCGACGGCAGGATCGATAGCGCCGCGTTGTCCGCGGCGGTCTCCAAGATTCCGACGCCCGCGAGGACGACATACAGGAGCGGAACGGAGCCACAGCCGATTGCGAACACGACCGCCATCATGATCAAGAGCGACGCCCGGCTGAAATTCGTGATCCACAAGATCGTTCGACGATCGAAACGGTCGACATAGACCCCGACCGGGACCACTACGAGCAACCGCACCGCCGAGTACGTGGCGGCAAGGCCGGCGATGAGAAGGGCATCCGTCGTCAACGATGTTGCCAGCAGCGGTATCGCCACGAAAATCAAGCCGTCGCTCAGGTTGCCCGCCGCGTTGCCCGCCCAAAGCTGCCTGAACCCTCTACCTAACGACACGAGCAAACCCTAGCCGCCCGGAGCCACCAAGGCGCCGAGATACGTTCCGATCAGGGTTCCTCATACGGACACGGAAGAGCTGTGCAGTCGACTTCGGACATTCGTGCAGTCGACTTGGGAAAACGACAGTGCGCGACTCCCCAGCTTGACGTCTGGGGCGGCGATAGCGATGGGACGATGTCTCGAAACCCTAGGGTTTCGAGACGCGAGCATTGGGCAGCTCGGGATTCGTAGCGTCGTGTGTGGGCACAATGATGTGACAGATTTCGGCGTCCGTGCAGTGGGCGGGATCGAGCTGCTGACTGCGGTTGATGAGGCCCTCGAGTTCTCTTTCCAGGGTGGCGAGTTCGTCTTGTCGTGTCCGGACCTCGGTGAGCTTGGTTGAAAGTAGCTCGCGGACGTGGGTGCAGGGTTTGACACCTTCACTGCGTAGATCGAGTATGGCGGCGATTTCTAGCAGGGTGAGTCCTGCACCTTGTCCGCTGCGGATGAACTGGAGCTGGCTGAGGATCGCGGCGTCATAGGTGCGGTAGCCGTTCGAGTCCCGCCGAGGTCGGGGAAGCAGTCCGCTGCGCTCGTAGAAGCGGATGGTTTGGGTAGGCAGACCCACCGCTGAAGCCACTTCTCCGATACGCATGCCCCGATGTTACGCGCTTGACCTTGTACCGGGGATCAAGGTTTACAGTGACTTTCATGGATGTAACACTTCTCTACTTCAAGGCGTGTCCGAACTGGAAAGTCGCGGACGAGCGCTTGAACCTGCTTGTGGGCGAGCGTCCTGATATCAATGTGAGGCACCAGTTGGTCGAAACACCCGAGCAGGCCGACCGCGTCGGCTTTCTCGGCTCGCCGAGCATTCACGTAGGTGGCGTCGATGTGTTCGCCGAGCCTGGTTCGCAGGCGGGGTTGACCTGCCGTCGGTACCCGACACCGAACGGGTACGAGGGTGCCCCGACGCTTGAGCAACTCCGCACGGTCCTCACCAATGTATAACCGGGGCCCCAACAACGCGCCGATTTCTCCCGCAGAACCACTCGGGAGCGACACTTACGATCTGATCGTCATCGGCGCTGGCATGGCTGGTATCGCCGCCGCAAATAAGTGTGCCGCCGAGGGCTGGCGAGTCGCTATCGTCGACTCTCTTCCCTACGGCGGGACGTGCGCGTTGCGGGGCTGTGACCCCAAGAAGATCCTGCGTCGTGGTGCTGAGATCATCGACAGCGCCCGCCTCATGAGAGGCAAGGGCATCGATGATGCAGGGCTGGTGATGAACTGGTCGGACCTCATGGCGCACAAGCACGGCTTCACCGGCCCTGTTCCCGAGCGCATGGAATCTGGCCTCGACCGCGCCGGCGTCGACACGCTCCACGGGCATGCACGGTTCGTCGGAATACACCAGATCGATATCGACGGCACCCGGCATCAGGCCGAACGCTTCCTGATCGCGACTGGAGCGAGGCCTCGACCACTGGACTTCCCCGGTTGCGAGCACCTCATCGATAGCACCGAGTTCCTTGACCTTGATGTTCTGCCCGGGCGGATACTTTTCGTTGGTGGCGGCTTTATCTCCTTCGAGTTCGCACACCTCGTCGCCCGCGCGGGGAGCACAGCGGTGATCATCGACCGCGGGGCGCGCCCGTTGAAGAGCTTCGACCCGGATCTCGTCGAACTACTGCTCGAGCGCGGTCGCGAGGTCGGTATTGACGTGCGTCGCAGCACCCATATCACGGCTGTCGAGCGGACCAACGAGACTTACCACGTCACCCTTGAACACGCTGGCGTCAACGAAATAGTAGAAGTCGACCTCGTGGTCCACGGCGCGGGACGTGTCTCCGACCTTGCCGCACTGGGCTTGGAAGCAGCCGGTGTGGAATGGAGCGAGCGGGGGGTGCGTGTGGGGGGACACCTTCAGAGCACGTCGAACCCTGCAGTGTGGGCCGCCGGCGACTCCGCAGACACCGCCGGAATGCCTCTGACGCCAATCGCGGTCGCCGAGGCCAAGGTTGCCGCGTCCAATATGATCAAGGGCACCACCATCACGCCTGACTACACCGGTATTCCAACCGCTGTCTTTACCATCCCCGAACTCGTCCGTGTGGGCATGGTCGAATCCGAGGCCACCGAGCAAGGCCTCGACCTAGAAATCCGCTTCTCCGACACCAGCAGTTGGTACTCCAACTACCGGATCGGCGAGAGCACGGCCGCCGCCAAAATCCTCATCGACAGATCGAATGACCGCATCGTCGGCGCGCATTTGCTCGGGCCCGAATACGGCGAACTGGTCAACACCTTCGGCCTGGCCATCAAGCTCGGACTCACTACTCGCCAACTCAAATCCGCCACAGCCGCATACCCGACCGTCGGATCTGACCTCAGCTCCCTGCTCTAGAGCCTTTCACCACGCTCATCACTTCTCTCGCGCACCCGCGACCATGCCTCTCTACCGCCCAACGATCTCGCCAAGGGACGTTCGATCATCAGCTTCTGCCAACGCCGAGCGATCCTCAATCGGGCGTCCATCTACTCCCCGTGACCCGACTCAGTGTCTCGCAACCATGGCTTGCAAGACACTGCCGACGCCCAGGGCGGCGCCGGTTCAGGAAGCTTCGCGCGACTACCTTATGGACAGGTCATACGGGATTGAAATGGCCACGATCTGCTGCGGCGACAGGATCCACGGGGGAGTGCCCGGGCAGGGTTTGCGGTCATGCTGTCATCGCGACCGCGCTGTGCGCCGCGGTTCGGCCGGGTAAATTCGAATACCGGGAATGCGGCCGCAACGGCTTCGAAGTCCGCGAGTGGGGCGTCCTTGTCGACCGGGATATGTGGCCGGCCCCCTGGCGCGCGCCGAAGGTAGTTCTTGAGGATGGGCGCCCGGAGGTTCACGTCGACCACGGTCAGGACGACGTCCCGCCTTCTGCCCGCACGGATAACGACGTGACCGTCTGCGGCGAGCACGTTGCGCACCCAGCGTGCGCCCTGGCCCAGCATTGAAACGACGTAGCGTCGGCCGTCAACTGTGGCCGTCACCAAGGGAAGGGAGAGTACGGTCCCGGACTTGGGGTTGACGGTGTCAAGGCGAATCAACCACCATCCCGTAAGGCCGGACGCCGCGAGGCGGGCCATCGTGCGATTGGCTCGCCTGGCTGCTGCTCCTGGTCTGCCGCCCCGGTACATTTCCCGGTGGCGCTCGTTGAATCCCATGACGTCCAGTATTCGCGCTGGCGACCAGGATGGTGTCGAGGGCCAGGTCCCGGGTGACGGCTTCGCAGCGCAGGATGCGTTTTGGCCCGACGATTGAGGACAGCAACTCCGGAGTCTAGAGAGTGTCGGGGCTCCCGGGGCTGGCGCCGTCGGCCGCGATGGTGGCCTGGCCGTGGCAAGCGAGTCCAGTTCCTGAGCTCAGCACATTTAGTCGTCGAACAGCGAGTGCATTTTGCTCCGCTGCCTAAGTCGGGTTGAAGGCGATTCTGTTCTCTTCTACATCGTGAATTCTGGGTCCGGCGGAGGAGCCTCTTCATCAGCATTCCAGTCCGTCGTGCTGCCGGGTGCAGAGCACGGCTCCTCGTCGAGACGTCCCTCATCACGAAGAAGGTCGTTATCGAAGATGACAGTTGCCAAGCGTCGGTCGTAATCACGTCCATGTGAGTGACGGTCATAGCTGCTGGTGAGTTAGAGATTCCCGTGCCGGGTTGGCCGTTGGGCTTTCGGGCGCCGGCACTTTGGCTTCAAAGGTGACAAGCTGACTTGTCATGATCCGAGTGTGACAAGTAGGCTTGTCATATGAGAAGCGCTCTGAAGGAACTGCGAGTCGAAGCGGGGCTTTCACAAGCTGCGCTTGCAAGCATCCTCCGGGTCTCGCGCCAAACGATAAACGCGATTGAGACCAGTCGGTACGACCCGTCTCTGACACTTGCAGTTCGAATAGCCCGCCATTTCAATCGCCCCGTTGAGGAGATTTTCTATGTCGAAGATTGACCGATCACTTGCTCTCAATGTTGGCGTCGTGGTGGCCGCGGTGGTTGCCGCCATCGTGATCATTGCGGTGACAGGAAACCTCGCCTTCCTGGTCGTTATTCTCGCCGTAGCCGGAAGCGCGGTCTGGAACATTATTCGCATCTATCGCCGACCTGGCGAGGCATCGGACGTGGACCGGCTCAACTCGATGAAATACCTTGATGAACGGGATCAATCCCTTGCCCTACATGCGTTCGCGATCGTCGGGATTGTCGCGTTAGCAATGACTGTCGTCACAGTTTTCCTCACGCTCATCACGGACGTCCTTGGAGCGGAGTACATCGCACTTATGCAGTTCATTGTTCTGTTTGGATCTTGGGCAGCGGCCAACAGCTACGTGGCACGGAAGAAGCAGTAGGCATCACCGGCCAGCCATTTATGACCGTTGGGGGTTCCCCTGCGGGCAGGTTTGGGCCGATCCCAGCAAGTAGAGAACTCCACCGAACCCGCATTAAGGGTGCCGGCCTCGAAGAAGTCAAGCAGCAGGCTACCTCGGAAGCTCGTCAGTTCAGGCGCGTCGTGGGCGGAGTGCCGTGACGCATCCGCGTTACGCGTGCGTTCGTGCCTGGTTCAGGCGGTGACGAGATGCGTCCGCATTGCGTGGGCGCTGGCGGCGGGGCCTGCCGGTCGAGGAGGGCGAGCGACGTAGGCGTGGCCCACGCTGTGTGAATGACATGGTGCATTCGCGCTGAGACCGGTCTCACCTGCAACTTGTGACAATCAGATGATACATGAGTGTATTGTTTAGGTGATACAGAGGTGAGGGGTGTCGGGATGTCTTGGTTTTACTTTGTGGTGCTGGGACCGGTGTTCGCGAGCATCCTTCTCGCCCTGGCGTGGTGGCTGATTTGGGGGCGTAAGAGGCAGCTATCTGGCGGCGGTGTGGGAGCGTTCACTGTGGCGGCGGGCTTGCTTCTTGGCGGCGGCGCCGTTGGTTTGCTGCTGCTAGGTACCGTGCTGTTTCCGCTACATCTGCCACCTGAATACTTTGTCTGGTATCGCAACTACCGATTCACGACCCCACTCCTGCTCGGGATCGTCGGGATGGCGCTTCTCGCTTTCCCGGTTCAAGGTCAAAGCGGGCGGGGCGTTGCGGATCTCACACCACGGACTCCGCTAAGTTTTGCGCGAGGCTGGTGGTTCGTCGCCCCTGCCCTGCTTCTGGCGCTCATCCTCAGCGTCACCGTCACGGCCGGTGCCGCCTCCCGGCCGGACCCCAGCACAGGCCACTACACGATGTACCTTGTGGACCTTGGGGGCGGACGTGAAATGGGCTCGAGTATCTATGGATGGTACAACTCCATACCGTCGCTGATCCTGATGGGCGTCCTGATCATTGTCACCATCGTGGTCCTGGTGCTCATCGCTCGACCCACACCGGCCGCCAACCGCGAGCACGACGTTCACATTCGAACTTTCCGCACAGGCAACGTTCTTGCGATCGGAACCAGTGCCCTACTCATGCACCTCGGGTTCATACTCAGTTCACTCGCCGGGACCGTATCGATAACATCCTCGTTCCCGACCTCGAAGGGAAGTGTGACGTTCTGGACCACGTTTGCTGGGCTACAGCCAGTGTTGATCGGCGCATCCGCTGTCGCCGCGGTGATCGGGTTAGCGTTGTGCGTCGCTGTCGTCCTGTCAGCGATTCCGTCGCGGCGGTGGGCACCGGGCAAGATTAAATCATGATCGCCCTGTCAGGATCTGCCCCGCCCACGGAGCAGATCCGCGATCAAATCCGCGGGTTGATCGCGTCGGGTCGACTCGCAGCCGACGAGCGCCTGCCCTCGGTCCGTCAGCTTGCGAAGGACCTCGGCGTCGCCCCCGGCACCGTAGCAAAGGCATACAAGGCGCTCGAAGCCGAGGGCTACCTCACAGCCCGTACCGGTGGAGGCACCCGTGTCAGCCGAAGCGCCACAACAATACCGCGGCAAGTATTGGATGTAGCCCGGCAACTCGCGGCAACCAGCACCCAGGCCGGTATCGGGCTGGACGAGACCCTCCGCATCCTCCACGCAATCTGGCCCGAGCAGTCAATTCAACCCGAAACACCGGACGCGTTGAGGGCGCCCTGAGCGAGCCACCCGGGAAATGTCTCATGCCTCGTTGATCGTTCCTCTTTCGGGATGGTTAGCGCGAGGTAAGGGACAGCGCACTCTCAATCGGAAGCTTGGCTCGGCAGTTCTGGAATTGAACTAGGCTCGTGATTATGCGCGACAGACAGTTGGGCAAGGCGAGTCGAGGACGCCGTCGAACGCTAGTCCTCGGCATAGTTTCCGGCACGGTGTTGATCGCACTCGGAATTTCGTTCCTAGTACGCGGCAGTCAATTTGGCTGGATGTTTGTGGCCATCGGAGCCGTGAACGCCATCCTCACATTCGTGAGCTGGCACCGGGCACGACCACCGCGATTGACTTGAATCCCGATTGATAGTTAGACCTTCACCGCGCCAACAGATTCGCTCCCAGGTGCGCCGCTTGCCCTTCGGCTTGCGGGACGCAGCCTATAGACTCCATGCACGTTCAAGGTCGAGCGGAGGTAGCCGGGTCGCCGACCGCCTCGTGGGAGACCCTCGGTCGGTCCTCTAGCATGGACCTATGACGTACACCGGCGGAACCTCCACGGACACCACCTCCGCGCCGGGAGCTTCGTTGCCGCAGGCCATGAGTCGATTTGTGAGCGGTGCTTTCGGCCTCCGAGGCCGGGCGAGCCGCAGCGAATACTGGTGGTGGATGCTCGTCAACGTTGTCGTACTGGCGATTGCACAGCTTCTCATTCCCGCGCTGATCTCAGGGCGGACCCCACAGCCGACCCTGCTGTTGGGGCCGTTTGGCTCGTGGCTATTCGCGAACATCGAGTTGTTCAACTGGCATCAGACAGACGCACCCAGCTCACCGGTCGCGGCGTTTTTCTTGCTCTTCGCGGGGCTCTGGCTGATCCTCACCGCCATCCCCGGCTTCACAGTCGCAGTCCGCCGCCTTCACGACTCGAATCTCTCGGGCTGGTGGGCGCTGCTTGCTCTCGTTCCGCCTGGCCCCTTTATTTTGCTCCTGCTCGCTGCCCGTCGATCGCGGCCAGAGGGCGCGCGTTTCGACGCCTAGCTTCGTCGACCTGCCGCGCAAGCGGTTCCCTTGCGGGCGCCCGATCGGGCACCCGGATAGCGGAGATGTCACCAGAACGCCGACGGCGTGGTCTCGAAGGCCCGTGGGGCAGTTTTGTTCATCCGTCGAGACACGCATGCCGTGCGGCTATCCCGAGGTGGCCCGTCCAGGCTGCTCCGGGCTGTCAGCGTCGCGGGCGGCGCGTCGCTGCCGCTGCTCTCGGGTCCACACCAGGATCCCGCTCGTGAGTGTGATCAAGCCCGCCACGAGTGTGAGCAGCCTCAGCCACAGAAGATCAGATCCCTGGAAGATGAGCGTCGGGGAGACGAACATGAACGTCGCGCCTACGAAGTACCAGACTGCGGTCTGCGGTGTGGTGGTGCGATGCGACATGTGAGTCCCCGTTCTCGTCTCCTTTTCTACGGTACGCCGCGGCGTCCCACATATCCTTCCGCCTCAGGTTCCATTTCGGAGTCGTGTTGATTTCCGCCGCCGTTAGTGTGGTTGAAGACGCTCGGGCGAGGCCCTGGTGCCTGGGTTGAATCGAGGCCGACCGTGGCAATCAAGTAGGGAGTCCGCTGCCCAGCGGATCAGCGCGTCATTCCTGCTGCATTCACTTCTTTCTTGGAGCCCGTCTCATGACTTCTACTTCTAATTCGCCTCTGCCGCTGCTCGGTAAGACCGCCCTTGTGACCGGGGTGTCACGCCGCAAAGGTATTGGCTTCGCCGTGGCGCGTCGTTTTGCGGAACTCGGTGCCCACGTTTTCATTCAGCACTTCTCGTCGCATGATGTTTCCCAGCCCTGGGGTGCCGATGATCTGGGCGAAGTCCGCGCCGGCATCCGTGTCGTCCAAACCGACCAGGCCAGGTTCGATGACGCCAGCATCGATCTCGCGGGGCTGGATTCCGCGGTCGAAACGATTCGAGCCGCGTGCAGCCTCACCGGACGGGTCGATATTTTGGTCTGCAACCATGCCAGGAGCGGCGGGGACGGATCCATTTTTGACATGAGCGCTGAGGCCCTCGACGGTCACTGGCAGGTGAACGCGCGCTCCACCATTCTCCTGACGCGAGAGTTCGCGAAACAGTTCGCGGGCGGGGGAGAGAACTCGCCAGTGAGCCCGGGAGAACATGCGCCATCGACGGGGCCTCGTGACGAATTCGCGACCGGTCGGGTGTTCTGGATGACATCGGGCCAGCTCCAGGGCGCCATGCCTGGCGAAGTCGCCTACGTGGCCAGTAAGGCGGCTCTCGCCGGCCTCACCCCGACTGTGGCCAGTGAGCTGCTGCGGCAGGGAATCATCTTGAACACGATCAATCCGGGCCCGGTCAATACCGGTTACTTGGACCCGGAGACAACGGATCGGCCACTCGCAGAGATCCAGGAGTCTGTGCGGAACACGCCCTTTGGGCGCTTCGGCGAGCCAACCGATCCGGCACGGCTGATCGGTTGGCTGGCAACAGACGAAGGACGGTGGATCGTCGGCCAGGTCCTCACTACCGACGGCGGATTCAGCCTCTACTCCTGAACACGCCCGGAAGAGGTTCCCCTGCGGGCACCCCTCGAAGTCGAAAAGCGACATCAAATCCGTGTGAATCGCAGCGACAAATGGCGGCATTCTCGCAGCGCTAGATGTCACCCGGACTGCACGTAAGCCGATGGCGCCGCGACGTGTCCTGGCGGCCCGCAAGCTGGTCGGCTTGCGGGCACGGACCTGGGGCAATTGACCTGGGGTCGTGTCGGGGTGGTGGTGGACGTATAACCGGCGCGGTAAGAATGCGGCGTGGTGCGGCTCATGTGCATCCGCGCAGCCTGTGGGCTGGTCATCTGCGGTCCAAGCAAAGGATCGTTTGATGAACGTTGCCGACGGGGCACGTTCAGGGTTGTCGCGGCGGCCGCTCCTCGGAGCTGGCCTCAGGCCTCGTCCTCTTCGGGCGCGTCGGGATCGCGGAGGTCGCGGATTTTGCCGGGGGCGAGGTCGGGAGTGGCGAAGGTGTAGGTGCCCAGCACGCCGAGGTGGGAATGCACGAAGGGTGAGAGTCTGGCCAGGTCGTCTTCCCGGATCGGGTAGTCCTGGTCTCGTAGCTGGGTGACTGTGGCGTCGAGATAGCGGGTGGTCCAGAGGGTGGCGCAGTTCAGGACTAGGCCAAGAGCACCAAGCTGGTTCTCCAGCCCGCGCTCGTAGTGGTGGTAGAGCTCACCCCTTTTACCATGGCAAATCTTGCGCGCGAGGGAGTGACGGTTCTCTTTAAGGTTGCGGATGTCTTTGATATCGCGGCGGTAGGACTCATCGACGTCGATGTAGGTCAGAATGTGCAGCGTCTTGAAGATCCGCCCGTAGGTGGCGATTGCCTCGCCAAGCGCGGTGGGATATCCGTCGCGTTGCAGCATCGTCACAACGTCGTACGCGCGCACCGAGCCGGTGTAGATCGAGGAGACCACGCGGACGATGTCATCCCAGTTTCTGCGGATCTTGCCGAGGTCGACCTTGCCGCGGGCGAAGGTGTCCAGCGGGCCGTAGTCTGCGCCAGTGTTGATGCGCCAGCCCTTAAGAAATGAGGGCTTTCAGACCCCCGGATTAAAGCGGATCGGTCGATTCAGATTCTGTCTCCTGTGATCTTGAAAAGCGGATCGCATCATCGGCCTCGCTTTCGCTGTATCCCTGACTCACTAGTTTGGCCCGGAGACCATTTTCACGTTCTTGAGTCACTCTCTCGTTTTTAGCGCGAATACGTCCTGCACGAGTGATTCGGACAAGCTGCCAGAACTGCCAGGCAAAGACGCCAATCGCTGCCACAGCCGCAGCACCAGCAAGAAGCAACAGCGCCTCACTGAAACGTTCGAAGATCTCCATATTGAACCGTCCCGTGTTTCATGCAGCCGTTCTGTTGGCGGCTTCGATATTTATCGGGCCGTTTGTTTCAGCGTAATAGTTGAGCTCGTATTCAGCCGACGGCATGTTCCCCAGTGCGCTGTGTAGCCGCCGATCGTTGTACCAGTCGAGCCAGTCGAAGGTGAGTTTCTCGACGTCGGCGAGGGTCTTCAAGGGACCGGTGATGAAGGGTGAGTTCTTCGCGACGGCTTCGTTCTTGTAAAGGCCCATTACGGTCTCCGCAGCCGCATTGTCATACGCGTCACCGACCGTCCCAATGGATGCGACCAGGCCTTCGAGCGCGACGGTCTCCGTGAATCGAATGGACGTATATTGCGACCCGGCGTCGCTGTGATGGATCAGCCCGGGCTGGACGGTGTGACCTGCGTTGTCTCGGCGCCACAGCGCCATGTTCAAACACACCTCAACGAACGGGGTGTCCTTCACCGTGGACGCATGCCAGCCCACGATCGCCCGAGAATACAGGTCGATCGCGAAGGCGACATAGACGAACCCGCCCCACGTCGGCACATAGGTGAAGTCCGTCACCCAGCTGTGGTTGGGGTGGGGCGCGCTGAAATTGCGTTTCAAAAGGTCAGGGGCGCGGGGCGAATCCTTCCCGGTCGAGAGGCTGCTGCGCGGCTTACGTCCACGAACGAGGCCGTTCATGCCTTCGAGACGCATCAGCCGGTCCACGGTGTGCTTGGACACACCGGCGAAATCGCCCCGACTCAGCTAGGCCGTCATCTTGCGGCGGCCGTAGAGAATCTCCGGCTGTTGCCGGCCTTGAACGTCCCGCACCGTCAACGCTTTGAGCCGATCCAGAAGGACAGCGTCGCTGCGGGTCCGAACGGCGGCAGCGCGGATCTTCCATGCACGATACGACCGTGAAGTGACCAAGACGCCCGGCTCACAAAGGACGCCACAGGTCAGCTCGATTCCATGGCCGTTCGCTTTCATCGAAACGATGAAGGCGACTATGGACGGTTGCGAGGGTCGAGCTCCCTTAGCTCAAGAAAGATGCTGCAGCTTTGAGGATCTCGTTGGTCTCCCGCAGGTCCCGGTTTTCGCGCTTGAGACGCTTGATCTCCTCCAGCCCCTCGCTCGTGGGACCGGTCCGTTCTCCCGCGTCGGATTGCGCCTGCCTGGCCCACTTCCGGAGCGTTTCCGGGCCGACGTTGAGCTTGGGCGCCAGTTCGCGACACGCGGCCCACATCGACGGGTAATCCTTCAACCGATCAAGCGTCATACGAACCGCTCGCTCACGAACCTCATCTGGGTATTTCTTGGGCATAACCGAATCCTTTCACCAGAAAGAAAGCGGCAGGAAATCAGGGACGGTTCATATTGTTTCAATAATACCTACTGCCGCTTTCAAGGGAATGCCGAAATAATTTTGGTTTATGAAAGTCCCGGAGTGCTAGCCTTCGAGCGACGGTTAAGAATTACTTGACTACTTACTAAACATGGAGGAACAATGAAGATTTTCCTAAAAATGTTCGGGGGCTCACTTGTGCTGGCGGCGATGTTGCTTGGCGGGTCGCCTGCTGCTAATGCGTCGACATCTGCGCCCGTAGACACGGAGGCAACGCAAGAGCAGGCTTGTTGGAAAGATATGGTCACACTTCTATCAGCTTGCGCTCCCACCCAGGAGGAACTCGCGAAAAAAGTCTATGTTGAGTACGGCATCGAATTCGTAGATCAAGATATCCCCGACGCCCTCGTATTGTCCCCTAGTGAAAAGGCTGGGCTGAAAAGTACCAACTACTCGACCCAATCATCGGCTGCATCTCCGAACGCGGTGAACGCCACTTATCTCCTCGGCATTTACTACGTTGACGAATACTACAATGGCAGCTCCGAGACGATGACCGCTTCGCTAAGTCAAGAGCCTTGTGGCTTTTACGGCAATTACACATATGGCAACGTCTTGAATTTGATGGGGTCGGGGTTCAACGACAACATTGAATCCTTTAAGGGCTACGGAATGTGCGGGCTAAAGCTCTTCGTCGATGCGGGCTGGGAAGGCAGCACTTTTGCGAGCGCAGGTGCAGGCTTCTTAGGTGCCATGGCTAATCAGGCATCGTCCATTGAGGTATACAAGGCTAAATAACAATTGTCGCGCGTCGTGTTATTTGAGGTAGCCACTCGGTCATCGTCACCGACGATGACCGAGTGGGAAAAAGCACCGCCGGTAGTTTCAGACGGGGCTTCCGTCTAGATGGTGACGGGGCGGTCAGCTGTGTGCAGCCGACCACGAGTCCTCACAAGGACTTTGGCAGCAGCCGACGCAAACACATGGGGTATCGTCGAATAACTCCTCGGTGCCCTAATAGATATTCTCCGCCCAGACAGCGTCTCAGCATGTCCACCGCGCCGGTCAGTGGCGGCGTTCTATGATCGCATTGTTTTACTAATTCTCGATGGAGGCCGCCGCGAGCATCCTCGTCATCGGAATCTAGCGACACGGAACGGTCACAAAACGCCGCCACAGAGCACCGAGGTCCACACCCGGGGTGCCAACACCCCGCCCGCGAGCGCCAATAAAACACCGTGAAGAGTCCGTCCTCGCATGTAGCATCAACGACCGTCTATGGAGCACTCACGCCCATCGATGCGTGAATCGGCGTGTTGTGTTCCATAGCTCGTGTCCGAGAGCTATGTGCCGTTAGCGGCATTCGCGGTACATTGTCGCTATGGCTTCTATTGGTTATGCGCGTGTATCGACCCGGGAACAAAATCTCGACGGGCAAACAGATGCGCTGGCAGTCGCTGGGTGCGACAAGGTGTTCGTCGAGCACGCTTCCGGAGTCTTGGCAAAGCGCCCCGCCCTCGATGACGCGCTGGATTATCTACGCAGTGGCGACACCCTCGTCGTCACCAAGCTCGACAGACTGGGCCGGTCCGTACGGAACCTGAAAGAAGTTGTCGACGGCCTCCAGCTGCGCGGCGTCGGCCTGAAGGCGCTGTCCCAAGGAATCGACACGACCACTCCAGGCGGTCGGCTGTTCTTTCACATGCTCGCCGCCATCGCGGAGTTTGAGCACGACCTCATCGTTGAACGCACGCACGACGGACTCGCGGCAGCGCGAGCACGAGGCCGTAAAGGCGGCGGCCGGTTCAAGATGACCCCGACGAAAGCGAAACAGGCACGAACCATGTACGACGCGAAGTCGTACACCGTGCAGCAGATCGCAGAGACGTTCAGCGTCTCCCGCGGCACAATTTATCGCCACCTAGCCGAAGACGCCGGACCAGCGTGAGGCGGTGACTCACGATGACGCAGTGGACAGCCCAGGACAAGCTTGCTGTACTGCGTCAGCACGAGGAAGGCGTTGCTTGGACGCGCCTGGCCACGGAATCAGGTGTAGCGCCGAGAACACTTACGCGGTGGGCCGAGAAGTATCGAGCTGACTCGACACTGGGCGGGTTGCAGCGTCGCAGACGCGCCGACCGCGGTCAGCGCCGCATTCCCTCCGAGCTCTGCGATGCCGTCGAAGCGCTCGCGCTTCGACGGCCGCAACCGACCGCGGCGTTCGTCCATCGCCGCGTCAGTGACATCGCCCACGATCGCGGGCTGCCTTCGCCTAGTTACTCCAGCGTGCGGACGTTAATTGCAGGGATCGACCCGGGACTACGCACACTCGCACAGCACGGTGACGCCGCGTACCGAGACCGATTCGAGTTGGTGTTTCGACGGACCGCTTCGAAACCGAATGAACAGTGGCAGGCCGACCACACTCTTCTGGACGTCGCCGTACTCGACAAGAGCGGTACGGCCGTGCGCCCGTGGCTGACCGTCGTGCTAGACGACTACTCTCGCGCCGTCGCCGGCTACACCCTGTTCCTTGGTGCCCCAACCGCTGAACAGACAGCGCTCGCACTGCACCAGGCCGTTAACGGCAAGACAAACCCTGCGTGGTCTATCTCTGGCCTGCCCGATATTCTCTACAGCGATCACGGATCAGACTTCACCTCCGCCCGGCTAGAACGCGTGTGCCTGGAGACCCACATCCGACTCATCCACTCAAGGACGGGCGTCCCGCAGGGCCGCGGAAAGATCGAACGGTTCTATGGGACGATCACCACCGAGCTACTCCCGCACCTACCCGGGCATATACCGCACGGCACGAACGGCAGGCCAATCACTGCCCCGACGCTCACCCTCGAGCAGCTCGACAGCATCGTCGAGCGATTTATCGTCACCGAGTACAACAGCCGTGCGCACTCGGAGACGCGGGAGATACCCGACCAGCGCTGGGGTGCGTCCGGGTTCATCCCGCGCGGGCCTGCGCATCCGGAAGATCTCGACATGCTCTTGCTGACCGCCGCCACAACCAGGAAGGTGCAGCGCGATGGCATCCAATTCGCCTCCACCCGATACGTCTCGACCGTCTTGGCTGCTTATGTCGGCGAGCAGGTCACCGTGCGATTCAACCCGCGCGATGTCGGCGAAATCCGCGTTTACTTCAACGACGCGTTCCTCTGCCGCGCAATCGCGCCCGAGCTGGCCGCCGATTCCATCTCTCTCCAACAGCTACAAACTGCCCGAACGCGCCGCCGACATGACCTCAAGAAACAACTGCGGGCATGGCGTAGCCTCGCCGACGCGCTTCCAACTGATTCGCGGTACCTCCCACCCGAGCCCACCGATGTGGAGCCGGCGCAACCAGATGACACTCCACCTCGACACGGATTGCGCCTCTATGCCACCGACTGATTCCGAGCACTCGCTCTTAAGTAAGGGAGACGATGGCCGACGCTTCTTGACCGGAGAATTTGGCGAGGTGAACCACGCCGCACCGCCATTGCCCGAACAGCCCCCATTCCAGACCACACGCGAACATCGCCGCTTCACAGAATTCGCCGACACCGTCCGCACCCACCGCTACATCGGCCTCTGCTGGGGACCACCGGGAGTTGGCAAAACACTCTCCGCCCGTCACTACGCCGCTGCCGACGACTGGGAACAATGGCAGTCAATTTTCTCCGACGACCTCGGCCCGGTACCCCAAGGCATCCTGCACGCCCGCACCGCATTCTTCACCCCGACTGTTGCCGCTACCGTCCGTCAGATCGACCAAGGCCTCCCACGAGCATGCCAACAAATCTCCTTCGCGATCGACTACGCCGAGCATGGTGTCGTCGATCCCTATGTCCACGATGAATCCCGCTCCAGCGGCCGTACCGAACTGCTCATCATCGACGAAGCCGACCGTCTCAAAACAACCGGCCTCGAACAGGTCCGCGACTATTTCGACCGACACCACATGGGAGTCATCCTGATCGGCATGCCCGGCATCGAAAAACGCCTCGCCCGTTACCCGCAGCTCTACAGCCGAATCGGATTCGCCCACGAGTACCGACCATTGACCCCCGACGAACTCACCGCAGTACTCATGCAACGACTACCTGCCGCGGCCGAGACGGCCGATGGCGGTATCGCGCACGCGACCGCCGTCGCAACGATCGTCCGTATCACCGGCGGCAACTTTCGACTCGTCGAACGGCTTCTCACCCAGATCGATCGCGTCCAGACCGTCAACGGCCTCCAATCCCTCACGCCCGAGATCGTCGACGCCGCCCGCGAAGCCCTCCTCATCGGCCACTGATCGCTGCCGAAACAACGCCATTTATCGATGCGACTCACACTCATCGGCTACGCCCGCGTCTCTACCGCAGACCAAAACCTCGCCCTGCAACACCAAGCACTGACCAAGGCGGGCTGCGCGAAGATCTTCGAGGACACCATCAGTGGCACCAAGACCGATCGACCAGGCTTGACGAAGGCGCTCGAACAGCTCCGCGCCGGCGACACTCTCGTCGTCTGGAAACTTGACCGACTCGGCCGTACCGTGAAGAACCTCATCGACTTCACAGAACAACTCCACACTGACGGTGTGGGCTTCCGCTCGCTCACCGACCAAATCGACACCACCACCCCGGCCGGCCGGTTCTTCTTCAACATCATGGCGTCGCTCGCGCAAATGGAACGAGAACTCACCATCGAACGAACCCAAGCAGGCCTCGCCGCCGCCCGCGAAAAAGGCCACCTCCCCGGCCGGAAACGCATCATGACCGACAGCAAGATCGCATCAGCAATAAAGCTTCTCGAAGCAGGTATGACACCACCCGACGTTGCGCGTGACCTGGGCGTCTCCATTGCCACGCTGTACCGGTGGATCCCCGCCCACGGAAGACCGTAATTCCAGCCACTCCGGAGCAAAATACTCGGCTGCGGCCGCCATCAGACTCTTAGCGTGGTTTTTATTCCGTTTCGTGAGCTGACGCCTATAATCCCCGGTAAATCCCGAGTCCAGCAAGCACAGTGCGTGACCGCTACTTCGTACTCAAGTACAGAATCGCTGAGACGATAATGTTCACGATCAAGAACCCGCCAATGGCAAATAGGGCTATTCGCGGCGCGCTTAGATGAGTGCCGATTTGTCGGGGATGGCCCTTCAGATATCTGGATCCCAGAAGTACAAAGATCAGCGTAAGAACAAGGGTGCCGAAGAAATAGATATCCACGAGTAATCTCTTGCTAGATGCCGAAAACGGTGCAGGTTAAGAAGGCAAAGCCGCCAGCAACACCGCCAACGACAGTTGCGCCGTACAGAACGCTTGCGCCGACCGCCGGGCCAGCGACGGTCGGCGCTGTGACGGTACCCACGATAAGAGCTCCGACTGCAACCACCCCTGCACCTGCGGCTATGCCGCCAAAAATGGTGCACCCGGAAATCTGTCCGGTCGGGTCGATGTTGTTGATGGGGTCGTTGGCGGCGTAGGCGTAGCGGTTGGCGTTGGCGGGGTTGAGTGGGGTGTCGAGGGTGTCTTGTTGCGTCCAGGTTCCGGTGGTGGCGTTGTACCAGCGGATGCCAAATTTCACCAGTCCTGAGGCGCGGTCTTGGATTCCGGCTTTGAAGGAGTACGGGTTTTGGGCGGA
>NZ_JADOUX010000026.1:0-36861 GCF_015751745.1 Cryobacterium sp. CAN_C2 | reverse complement strand
TTCTGTTCTGTTCTGTTCTGTTCTGTTCTGTTCTGTTCTGTTCTGTTCTGTTCTGTTCTGTTCTGTTCTGTTCTGTTCTGTTCTGTTCTGTTCTGTTCTGATCTGTTCTGTTCGAGCGGGATTGTCTCCGCCGCGACCAGTAGCTTCATCGTGCTTCTTTTTCATTCTCGGCACGAGTCTGAGTGAGGAAATACAAGAAAACGTTTTGTTATCAACAATGGTCACGACAAACCGTGGACAGAGCTTGCCGAGATTTCAACCAACCGGATGCGATGGTCACTGACCGGCTCGACCAACGGGTGGGACGTGTGCGGACCGTAAGGAATCAGCGGGGTCAAGGCAGGCGCTCAGATGATGCACTAGAAGCATGCGGCGATTGATGTATGAGGCCCAGCGAGCGCTGGCGTCACCGGTGCGCAATCCGCGCATGGCGACCGTGATCGGTCGGCTGCTCGGCGCGGCCTTTCTGATTTGCTTCGGCACCGGCCTGTATAGCCATTTTCTGCAGGAACCACTCGATGGGATGCGCTTCGCGACCCGGCCAGAGTTTCTCTACCAGGTCACCCAGGGCACGCACATTATCGCCGGCATCGCCTGTTTTCCGCTTCTGCTGGCCAAGCTCTACATTGTTTTTCCCGAGCTGTTCTCGTTTCCGCCGGTGCGCGGCCTTGTTCACCTGGTGGAGCGCGCCTCGATCGCCCTGTTCGTCGGTGCCTCGATGGTGCAGATCACGATCGGGCTGCTCAACACCTACCAGTGGTATCCGTGGCCGTTTCCATTTCGGCAGGTGCACTTTGCGCTTGGTTGGATACTGATCGGGTTGCTGATCATTCACATCGGGGTCAAACTACCGGTGATCGCCCGGTACTGGAACACGGCGCCCACTGAGGCAGACAACGATCATCTTGTCGACGCGGTGTCGGCTGACCGGGCCGAGAATGCCGAGGCCGTGCGCCTGTGGGGCGAGACCCGCCCCGGGGGCATGACCGGTCGTGTGCTCAACTTCATCGACAACACGCCGCGCACGGCGAGCCGCCTCAGTCGGCGTGGATTTCTCACCACGGTCGGCGTCGCCACAACGGCCGTTGTGGGCCTCACCGCCGGGCAGACCTTCACTCCGCTGAACACGGTGAACCTGTTCGGGCCGCGTAAGAAGGGAGTCGGGCCGCAGGGCGTTCCGGTGAACCGGACGAGCGAGCAGGCGAAGGTAGCGGAGTCCGCGATGGCTGCGGGCTGGACCCTCACCGTTGCCGTCTCCGGAACCGAACGCGCCTTCACCCGGGCCGAGCTGCTCGCCCTGCCGCAGACCGCGGTGACCCTGCCGATCGCGTGCGTTGAGGGCTGGAGTCAGATGGCCCACTGGCGCGGCGTGCGGTTGCGCGACCTCGCCGACCTGATGAACGCCGATCCGAGTACCTCGTTTCGCCTGATCAGCCTGGAAGAACGTGGCAGCTTCAGCAAGACGCAGATGGGCCGGGAGTATGTGCGCGACCCGCTCACCCTCGTCGCGCTCGAACTGAACGGCGAGACGCTCGACCTCGAGCACGGGTATCCGGCGCGCATGATCGCTCCCGGGCGCCCCGGCGTGCTGCAGACCAAATGGCTGAGACGAATCGAGGCGATCGAATCATGAGAGCGGATGCGAACGGGACCGGTGACGAAGCTGCCGGAGTGCGCGTTGGGGTGACCGGTGTACCGGGAGTACGAGGCGATCGGGGTGCAGCAGGACACGCCGCCCCGGGTTCCCGATCGACCGAGGGCGTCGGGACAGGACTGAATTCCCCGCCGGCGGGGATCGCGGCGTCGACCAGCAGACGGATGCGCAGCATCCGCTTGGTGCTGGTGGGTGGCGGTGTGCTGCTGCTGGCGTGGGGCGTGTTCGAAATGTTCGATTCGGTGCGGCTGAGTCGGCTTCCCGGGGTGGCGCTGTGGATCGCGGCGGCGATCGTGCTGCACGATGCGATTCTGTCGCCGATCGTGTTCGCGCTCGGCATCGCACTGCGGCGGGCCGGACGCCGGGTGAGCGGAACGGTCATTGCGATCGTGCAGGGCGGCATCCTCGTCGGGTCGATCGTGTCGCTCATCGCGGTGCCGACGATCGTTGCGAAGAACTTCGCACCGCCGAACCCGACAGTGTTGCCGCTCAATTACGGGCTCAATCTGGGGATATTCTGGCTCGTGCTCGCCGCGCTGACCGTGGGGCTGTCGGTCTGGGCGTTTGTGCGAGCGCGACACCCGGTCACGGTATTCCCCGACGACTCCGGGCACTGACGCTGGGCGTAGGGGCGATCGCGGTCGGGAGTGACTAGGCCCGAGCGAAGCGGGCGAAGGAGCGGCCGCCTCGGGTCCATTCGGCGACCTGCACGAGTCCGACGTTCGCGGCCCGGCGGCGCAGGGCGCTGACCCCGATTTCGGCCCACGGAAAGGCGTCGCTCGTGTGTCCGGCGGCGTCGTGCAGGGTGCCCTCGTAGGCGAGGTCGTGCTCGGGATCGCGATGCACCTCGACGACGAGCACGCCGTCGGCGGCGAGCAGCGACACGCAGCGGTCGAGCAGGGCGTCGGGGTCGCCGCCGATGCCGATGTTGCCATCGACGAGCAGCAGGGTCGCCCAGGTCCCCTCGAGCGGAATGTAGTCGAACACGGAGCGCTGCAGCACAGCGAGTCCGGCAATGAGTGCGATCCGCACAGCGGTCGGCGAGACGTCCACGCCGAAGGCGTCGAGTCCTTCGTCGAGCGCGGCCTGGATCATTCGGCCCGGTCCGCAGCCGATGTCGAGCACCGGTCCGGCGACCCCGGCGACCAGGGCACGGTCAATCGCGTCGGCTCCGGCACTCCAGCGACCGGCGTGCATGGTGCTGACGCGCGCCGCGGCACCCGGGTCGGCATCGGTTCGGTGGCCGTGCAGGTACAGCACGTTGTCCTCGCCCTGCAACGCCTGAGCGTACGGTTCCGAACCGCCGGCACCGAACGTGGTCGGGAGGCCACGGTGGTCGGCCGTTGCGCCGTCGGCGGGTGCACGATCGGCGGGTGCACGATCAGTCGGTGTGCGGTCGGCTGGCTGATCCCACACGCGGGGTGACGCGATGGTCATGAGCCTGCCCCTTTCGGGGGAAGATCATCGGCAGTATTCAGATCGGCAGCATACAGATCGGCAGTATCGAGCTGAGCGGCTGTCCGCACCCGGTTGAAAGCGCGCGCGAAGCGCGTGTGCGGGGCGGCCAGGGCGACGGTGTGGGCATCCGCTATGGTGTCGATGTCGGTGAGCGAGGGCAGCAGGCGCACGCTGAGGCCGGCCTCGTCGAGGCGCTGCAGCTGATGGGCACCGGTGTCTGCGCGACTCATCGGGATGCCGCGGAGCAGCGCTCCGGTCGGGTTTTTCAGTGCGAGCGCCCAGAAGCCACCGTCGTCGGCGGGGCCGAACCACGCATCCGTGGGTGGCGACGAATCGGGGGGTGGCGGCGAATCGGGGGGTGTACCCGAATAGGGGTGTGTGTTCGAACGGAGGTGTGTATTCCAGTCGAGGAATACGGGCGCAAGCAGCTCGGCGCTGACCTGCGGGGTGTCCATGCCGAGCAGCAGGGTCGGCTCATCGAGGTGGTCGAAAATGGCGGCGAGGCGCTCGTCGAGGCCGCCGCCGGTCTGCGGCAGAACCTCCCAACCAAAGGCCTCCGCCGGCGCCGTCACACCGTCGAAGGCCAGAATGCGACGCGTTGCGGGAAGTGACCCGGCGACAGCGAGGGTGTCGGCGAGGCTGGCTGCGGCGAGGAAAGCGGCCTGCTCGAGCGAGAGCGGCGGGTGCAGGCGGGTCTTGACCTTGCCGGGCAGGCACTCCTTGGCGATGACGACGATCGCGGTCATGAGCGGGCTTCGCTGCGGCCGAGGCGGTCCGTGCGCAGCAGCGCGGACATGTCCCGGATGGCGGTGAGGGTGCCGCGCACGGTTCCGGTCACCTTGCTGCGGCCGACGCGCGGCGCGTAGCCGGTATCGACTTCGCGGATGCGCCAGTTGGCCGCGGCCGCGTCGAGAAACATTTCGAGCGGGTACCCGCTGCGGCGGTCATGCAGGTCGAGGGCGAGGAGATGGTCGCGGCGAGCCGCCCGCATGGGGCCGAGGTCATGGATGTTCACACCTGTTATTCGGCGCAGTCGCCAGGAAAGATAGGTATTTGCCAAACGGGCATGCGGAGGCCAGGCGTTGCGGGTGGTCGGGCGGCGGCGTCCGAGCACGAGATCGGCCTCGTCGGCGCTGATCGGGCCGACGACGAGCGGCAGGTCGCGGGGGTCCATCGAGGCGTCGGCGTCGCAGAAAGCCACGATCGGGGCGGTTGCGGCCAGGAGCCCGGCGTGGGCGGCGGCGCCGAAGCCGCGGCGGCTTTCGTACACGACGTGCGCGCCGAGGATGCGGGCGAGGTCGGCGGATCCGTCGGTCGACCCGTTGTCGACGACGATCGCGCGGTAGCCGGCGGGCATGCGTTCGAGAATCCATGGCAGCGCCTGCGCCTCATTCAGGCAGGGCAACACCACGTCCACCCGAATGTTCATCATTGTTCGACCCTAGGGGGGGTGTCTGGGCCTTCGGGGTGAAAGAAGTTACGAACCACAGACGGATGCTGGGGAGCCGGTGCGAGTGGCGGGTACTGCGGCAAGCGGATGCCCGTGACCGGGCGAACGAGGCGGGCGAGGCGGGCGAGGCGGGCGAGGCGACCTACTGCCGCGCGGCGGGAGCTGCGCGTTGCACGCTGGACCTCGGCGGGGCGAGGAACGCGGCGGGGCGACGCACGCGGCGGGGCGACGCACGGCATCGGCTGGGCCTTCGGACAGATCGCTGCGAGCGCCCCGTGCGGTGCAGCGGTCGCGCGCCTAGTCTGAGGGGGTGTCCCCCTCCCAATATTTTGCGCCGCCCCGAGCGGATGCCCTCGCCGGCCGTCGTGTGCTCGTCATCGAGGACGACCCGATGGTGTCCGAAGTGGTCGCGCGATACCTGCGGGCCGCCGGATTCGTCGTGGACGAGGCCGTCGACGGGCTCGCCGGCTTGCGCCAGGCGGAGGCCGTGCAGCCCGACCTGGTGGTGCTCGACCGCATGCTTCCGCTGCTCGATGGCATCGAGGTGTGCCGCCGTATCCGCGTGACTTGGGGAGCGCTGCCGGTGATCATGCTGACCGCGCTCGGCGAGGAGGAGCACCGCATCGAGGGCCTCGAAATCGGCGCCGACGATTATCTGGTGAAGCCGTTCTCGCCGCGGGAGCTCGTCCTGCGGGTGCAGTCGGTGCTGCGGCGCAGCGGGACCGAGTCGATTCCGGAGGGAAATCTTGACGTCGGCGAATTCTCCCTCAACCTGACCGCGCACGAGATTCGGCTGCGCGGCAAACCGCTCGTGCTCACCGCACGGGAGTTCGACCTGCTCGCCTATCTGATCTGGCGGCCGTCGAAGGTGCTCACCCGCGAGGAACTGCTGCGTTCGGTCTGGGGCTGGGAATTCGGCGATCTGTCCACGGTGACCGTGCACGTGCGGCGGTTGCGGGAGAAGATCGAGGCCGATCCGGCGCATCCGGTGCTCGTGACCACGGTCTGGGGTGTCGGGTACCGGTTCGATCCGGTGCCGCTCGGGGCCGGCGAGGGTGCTGCTGCTGGCGCTGCGGACGAAGCGTCGGGGGGCGCGGAATGAGTGGGGTCGCGGAGGCTCGGGTCGTGGGGGCACACACCGGTGCGGTCTGGGTCGGCGCGCGGGGCGGCATCCGTTTGAGGAGGGACGCACGATGACCACGGACGTGTTGGCGACCGTCGCCGGTATCGCGTTCGGCTGCGCGATTCTCGTGGGCGCGCTCGCACTGCTCGCGTTGCGTCTGCTGTCGCGGGGGTCGCTCGCCATGCAGGTCGTCGTCGTCGCGTTCGCGACCGTCGCGTCGGTCGTCAGCGGAACATCCGCGGTGGCCTCACTCATGTACCTGTCGGCGCACGACCTGACCGTGTTCTACTCGGTTGCCGTTGTCGCCGGAATCGTATCGCTCGTCATGGCCTCGGTTTTGGGACGCTCACTGGTGCGCGACAACCAGTATTTTCGGGCGGCAGCGGCGAGCATCGGTCGGGGCGAATCCGTTATATCCCCGGATCGGCATACGAGCACGGAGTTCGCCTCGCTCGCCGGAGAGTTGGCCGCGACGGCCGAACGGCTGTCCGAGTCCCGCGATCGCGAGGAGCGCATCGAGACGTCGCGCCGTGAAATCGTGGCGTGGATCTCCCACGACCTGCGCACGCCCCTCGCCGGCATTCGGGCCATGGCCGAGGCCCTCGAAGACGGCATGGCGCCCGACCCCGAGCGCTACTACGTGCAGATTCGCGGACAGGTCGACCGGCTCAGCGGCATGGTCGATGACCTGTTTGAGCTGTCCAAGATCCACTCCGGGGCGCTGCAACTCACCTTCGAACGGGTTGCCCTGTACGACCTGATCAGCGACACGATCGCCGATCTCGCGCCGGTCGCGCTCGCTAAATCGCTCCATCTGCGGTTCGAGGGTGAGCGGGGTCTCACCCTGCAAGCGGATGCCCGCGAGCTCGCCCGCGCGGTCGGCAACCTGGTCATGAACGCCATCCAGCATTCCGCGGCCGAGAGCGCCATCGTCGTCTCGGTCACTCGGCACGTCGACGGGCGTGCGGTGATCTCGGTCGTCGATGCGGCCGGAGGCATCCCCGAGCGGGATCTCGGCCGGGTGTTCGAGGCCGGCTGGCGGGCGAGCGAGCCGCGTACGGCGTCCGCTTGGAGTACCGGCGCCGGTCGCAGCGGCGGCGCCGGGTTGGGGCTCGCGATCGTCGCGGGAATCGCGCGGGCTCACGCTGGGCAGGTGACCGTGACCAATGTGGAGAACGGATGCCGGTTTGAGCTGCTGTTACCGCAGCATCCGCTCGGCTGATGGGGCCGCGGGTGGCGGGATGACAGGGTGCGACGGGTCAGGGGTGCGACGGGTCAGGGGTGCACAGCGGCCCGGAGGGGGGCAGTGGCGAACTCGAGCATGCCGTCTTCGAAGGAGACCTGGGCCGACCAGCCTAGTTCCAGGCGCAAGCGCTCCGACGACGCCGTGATGTGCCGCACGTCACCGAGACGATACTGTCCGGTCACGACCGGAGCCGGGCCTCCTGCAGCAGCGGCGAGGGCGGTCGCCATGTCGCCGATGGTGTGCACGATTCCGCTGCCGACGTTGAACGGACGAAATACGCCGGAATCGGCCGGCGACGAAGCGGCACCCGGCGCGGTGAAGTCCAGCGCGGCTATGTTGGCCGCGGCCACATCACGTACATGCACGAAGTCGCGGCGCTGCCGGCCGTCCTCGTAGACCCGCGGGGCCTCACCGCGCTCGATCGCCGAGCGAAACAGCGAGGCGACTCCCGCATACGGTGTGTTCTGCGGCATGCCGGGGCCGTAGACGTTGTGGTATCGCAGGGCGGCGACGCGCCCGCCGGTCGACCGGGCCCAGGCCGTGGCGAGATACTCTTGGCCGAGCTTGCTGCTCGCGTAGACGTTGCGCGGGTCGAGCGGATCCGTTTCGCTCACCAGAACGGGCTCGAGCTCCTGCCCGGTCGCCGGGTCGAGCGGGTCGAACCGTCCGGCGTCGAGGTCACTCGCCAGGCGCGGTCCGGGCCGGGTGAATCCGTTCGGGCCGCGATAGCTGCCCTCACCGTAGACGACCATGGATGAAGCCAGAACCAGACGACGGATGCCCTGCTCGGCCATCGCTGCCAGCAGCACGGCGGTGCCGACCTCGTTGCTGTGCACGTAATCGGGGGCGTCGGCGAAATCGACTCCGAGTCCGACCTTGGCAGCTTGGTGGCACACCACGTCGATGTCGACGAGGGCTCGGGCGACGACGGCAGGGTCGGTCACGTCAGCGTGCACGAACTCGACTCGGGGGTCCAGCCCCGCAGGCATAGTGTTTGGGGCCCGGAACGTGGGCCGACGTGCTAACCCGGTTTCGGGCAACGGTACAGGGCCGTGCACGTCGGCGCGCAGCGAGTCCAGTACCCGCACCCTGTAGCCGCGGGCGAGAGCGGCGTCGACGATCGCGGATCCGATGAAGCCGGCTCCCCCGGTGATGAGCAGGAATTCGCCGGTCATGCGCTGTCCCGGCCGGCGCGGCCGGCGTGGGCAGCCGGTTGCCCGTCGGCAGGCGCGGACGCGGACGCCCCGGGGTATCGCGGGAACCGACCGGTCATCACGCCGGTTCCTCCATCGGGTCAGAGTGCACGGCACGCGCGAGCACGGCGTCAACCTGGGCCGGATCAATGAGCTCCCGCGGGGTGAAGTCAATCGGCAAGGCCCGCAGGATACCGTCGATCGCGGCCAGAATACGCGGCTGGGCCTCGCGGAGGCGACGGAACACGACCGAGGCGGTGACGGCATCCGTTTCGCTGGTCGTGGCGACACTGGAAGGCACGGGCGCCAACCCGGCGTCGGCGTCGGTCACGAACGAGAGGTTGACCGTGGCCATGTTGAGCTCGCCGGCCAACACGATCTCGGGGTACGCGGTCATGTTCACGATGTGGGCGCCGATCGAACGGAACCAGACCGACTCCGCCCGGGTCGAGAACCGCGGGCCCTGGATGACGACGACGGTTCCGGTCGGCGCGAAATTCTCGTTGAGGGTGTTGAGGGCGCTGATCGCGTAGCCGCGCAGCAGCGGGTCGAACGGGTCGGCGGCGGAGAGGTGCTGCACCGACTCCCGGTCGTAGAACGTGTCGGACCGGCCAGTCGTGCGGTCGATGAACTGGTCGGTGACCACGAGCAGACCCGGCGGATACTCCGGCGTGACTCCACCGACGGCCGACGAGGAGATGATCGCGCGCACGCCGATCGAGGCGAGTGCCCAGATGTTGGCGCGGTAGTTGATCAGGTGCGGCGCGACGCTGTGTGCGCTCCCGTGACGGGGCAGAAACGCGACGCGGCGACCGGCGCGCAGACCGATCGTGACCGGAGTGGTTCCGTACGGCGTCTGCACCCGGTGCGTCACCGCACCGGACGGGTCGATGAGTTCGTAGAGTCCGGAGCCGCCGATCACGGCAATCTCCGCGCGCGCGGTCGGGTCGCCCAGAGGGTCGGCAGTCGGTTCAGGTGTCATAATCGGCTCCCAGCGGGTTACAAGTCGAGTGTTCAGTGTGCCATCGAAACCTGCGTACCCGCGCAAGCCCGCCGCCCAGCCGCACGAAAGCGGATGCCCGGCGCGCGCGGTCCGGGCCTGGCCCGCTCCCCGGGCCCAGGTCAGAACGTGGGCCCGCGTTCTGGGCCCGGGCCCGGAACGCAGAAAGACCTAGTGCGTGTAGACGCGGATTGACGAGGCCAGGGGCCCGGGCGGGTTCAGGGCAAACGACGAGAGCACGCCGTCGCCGGAGTAATCCACGAGCGCCCAGAGCTGTTCGCCGCCGCTCACGACGTAGCGGGCTCCGCTCGACAGCGGCACCACGGCACTGGCCCCGGCGTCGATCTGCAGATCGACCGGGGTGCCACTGTCGGGGGTGAGAATGAGGGAGGCATCCGCTGCCCCGCCGTTGACGAGGTGCAGCGTGGGCGACGGACCAGGCGCCACCGCCACCGCGAAGTCGCCCGCAAGCGGTGCCGACGCTGAGAACCAGCCGAAGTCCTTGCCGCCGGCGCTGTCGGTGGCGGTGCGGGCGGAGGCGATGATCGGCTCGTCGGAGCGCAGCTGCACCGAGAAGCTGCCCGAGGCCAGCGGCGACAGCGGAATCTCAGTGGCGATCCCGGGCTCGACGTCGACCTGGGTCGACGTTCCCGCGGCGGTTCCGTCGGCGCTCGTCACACCGATCTGAACGGTCGCCGCCGCATCGCCCGGCACGAACACGCGAATCGACGGGGTGGCAGCGTCGAAACCCTCGCCCGTCGTCACGGTCTCGTCGGTGACGGCCGCCATGACGCGCACCCCGGCGATGATCTGGTTGGTGGCGGGGGTCGCGGTGGTACCGATGATCTCGACTCCGCCCGGTTCAATCCCTCGGATGCTGCTCTGCTCCAGTGACGCAGCCACCTGCCCGCCGCGCGACTCAATGTGCAGAACGGGCGACTTCACGTTCGGGGCGAGGCCGGCGAGCGAGATGACCCGCTGCTCGCCCGGCTGTACCAGAATGCCGGAGGCGCCGGGCGCGTCGATCGGTCCGCTCTCGCCGGAGACGGTCACGTTGACGGTCGCGAGCACGGTGGTCGGGTTGCTCAGCAGCAGCAGGCTGGTGCGTCCGATGTCGGTTGACCCGCCGACGATCCAGCTGTCGCTGACCGCTTCGGCGCAGGCGGCGACGGCGAGCCCCCCGATGGTGTCGGTGGTGGCAACCTGCGACTGGCTGCCGGCCACGAGCGGCGGCACGGTGGCACCCTCCTGCACGGGAACGGTCAGCAGCAGCGGCGGCTGCCGGCTGTTCGAGTCGTCGACCGCGGTGATCTCGGTCACCTGCGGCCGAATCTGCGCCAGTGAGGTGGCCTCAACCGAGCCATACACGGCGGAGGCCGCCCCCACACTCGACGCCGCCTGCGCCTGTGTCGAATCCTCGGCGAGGGTCAACAGCGGCCCCGGGCACACCCGCTGCTGCTCGCTCGGCGACGGCGAGATCTCCTTGGATTGCGGTTCGCGTTCAATGGTCGGCAGCGTCACCAGGGTGGCCGCGCCGAGGGTCGCAACGACGACGGCGATGCCGACGAGGCCGAGCACACCGCGACCGGCCCGGCCGCCAATGCGGGCGAGTTGGCTTCTATCGGGCATGGGTGTCCTCCACGGGCTCGGCGGCATCATCAGAGAACCCATCGTCCGATTCCAGTGCGGTGCCGACACCGGTTTCCCGGTCGATGCCGAGGTCGGCTTCGAGGTCGGCTTCGAGGTCGGCTTCGAGGTCGGTGCCGACCGGCGGTTCCAGACCCTCATCACCATCTGACGAGGCGACAGCGCCCTTCGTCCGGCGCACACGCTTCGACTTCTGCTTGGCATCGGCCCGAGCCGCCCGGCGAATGGCATCGCGGTTGGCCTGGCGAACGGCTTCACGGCCAGCCCCGATCGGCAGTGACAGCAGTACCGTGCTGCCCACGACGGCGAGGGCGATCAGCAGAGTCACCAGGCCGAAGACGCCGCCCGCCTGAGCCGGCACGGGGGTCGAGGCGGCAGCATCCGTTTCGCCGAACTGCCACAGGCGGCCGAACTCTGTGTCGCCGACCGGGGCCAGCGCGGCATTGCCGTCGAGGGCGGTTTCGGTGCGCAACGCGGTGTCGGCGGCCTCAACACTACTGCCCGCCGGCTGCAAGACAATAAAGCGGATGCCGAACTCGGCCAGGTCCGCGCTGGTGTCGAGTCCGCTGCGCGAGGCCAGATTGCCCGCGAGCTCCGCGAGCGCTTTCTCGCGGGCGCTGAGCGTCTGGTCGGTGCTGTCCAGGGTGGATTGCTGGTTCAGGGTGGCGCCGGCTCCGCGCTCGATCGAGGCGAGCAGACCGCCGTCGGCTTGCGGAACGAGCTGCAGCGTTCCGACCCGGGGGTCGATCTGGGCTTCCGCGGCGACGAAGGCCGGTTGGGTCTGCCCGGTTCCCTCCCGCACGGCGGCGGTGCCGAGGTGCAGCGCGGCGACGAGCGGCAGCACAACCACGGCCAGGGCGAGGGCGGCGACCACGCCGGGCGCCGACGCGAACCGGTGCAGGGAGCGCAGGCCGATCACGAGGGCACCGACCAGGCCGAGCCAGTACAGGCTGAGCCCGGACCCCGACCAGACACGCACCGGTGCGGCGCCGAACGCGGCGAGCACGAGCGAGTTGGCGGCGAGGGCGGTGCCGAATCCGAGCAGGGCCACGACCCAGGCACCGCTCGCGAGGCGCGCGCCGGGTAGCAGCAACGCCAGCAGGGCGATCACGGCCAGGGGCGCGAGCAGGATAGGCACGAACAGCTGCGGGTCGAGGCCGACAACCCCGAACCGGTCGAGCACGCCGGCCCACCCGTCGGTGCCGGGCAGTCCAAGCAGTAGTTGCAGGGTGGGGGCGTGGCCGCTCGGCAGGGGGAGGCCCGGGTCGGCGACGAGGTTCAGCCAGCTGCCGCGCAGGCCCTGGTCAGCAAGGAGCGGAAGCGCCAGCGCGAGCGCCGGCAACAAAATACCGATGAAGCGCATCACCCGACGGCCCGCGAGGGCTACGCTGAGCAGCCAGACCATGAACAGGGCCGGGGCGAGCGAGGGCGCGCAGGCGACGACCGCCGCGAACAGCAAGGCGGCCGAGGCACTCGCCGACCACGTGCGCGCGGCCGCAAACCAAGCGAAAAACAGCCACGGCAGCAGCAGGTGCACGAGAATCGCGGCCGGGCGACCGTCGGCGAGGGCGATCAGGAATGTCGGGGCCAGCACCCAGAGGGCGGCGGCCAGCGCGCGCAGGCTGCCGCGGTCGGTCAGACGGGTCGCGGCCATCCATGCGCCGACGGCGGCGAGTGGAAAGGCGAGGGCGTAGACCAGCACGAGCGCGAACGACGGCGACCAGAACGCGATCGAGCCGAGCACAGCGACCACCGCGGCGAACGGGTCGGCGGCGCCGACGAAGCCGAGTCCGAGGTCACGCCAGCCGTAGCCGACGCTTGCCCAGAGCTCGGGCAGGCTCGGTGAGAGCGGCAGCAGCCCGCCGCCGGTGAGGGTGTCGGCTCCGAGCAACGGCACCATCATGATGATGCCCACGACGGCCGCGGCGAACATGGTCCAGGCGCCACCGCCGGAGAAGAATCGAATTTCGGGACGTTCGCCGTGCAGGCCGAACAGGCTGGCCTCCCGCTTGAGCGAATAACGTCGGCGTACTTCGGCCGAGGGAACCCGCAGTGTCGAGATGGCATCCCAGCCGAGCGTGCGGGTCTTCGCGAACGAGCGACGGGCGTTGCCGACGCGCATTCCGTTGAACGCTGCGCCGAACGCGGCCGAGAATTCGCCCACGATCGCGCCGGGTTCCTTGCGCAACAGTTGGCCGAGCGAGCGCATGAAAGCCAGCGGCAGCAGCGACAACCAGTGCACAACAAGGGCTCCGGCCGGCGCATAGACCAGACGGCGGTGCAGTTGCGCCGAACGTTCGGCCCGCACCCGGCGGCGGCGTAGGCGCCCCCGCGACGATTGGTTCGGCCCGGCGACGCCGTCACCGGCCGACGCGACGCGGGCGCCCGGAACGACCGACACCCGATACCCGGCCAGCCGCACGCGCACGCAGAAGTCGAGCGAATCGTCGACGGTCGGCAGCGCCGGGTCGAACCCGCCCAACTGCTCCCACACTGTGTGGCGCACCAGCATGCCGCCGGCACTGACGGCAAGCACGTCGCTCAGGCCATCGTGCTGTCCCTGGTCCAGTTCACTTTCGACCAGCGTGACGGTGGCGCCGAGAGGTGTCATCGACTCGCCAAAGTTGTGAATGTATTCGCCGGCGATCCATTCCATGACCTTCGGTCCGGCGACGGCTACCGACGGGGCGATCTCGAGCGCGTCAACGAGCACCTCGAGGGCGGTCGGCTCGGGCGCGCTGTCCTGAGCAAGCAACCAGAGCAACTCGCGGTCGTGGGTGGGCAGCGGCGTCACCTGCACGGCGGCGTTGATGGCCTGCCCGAAGTTCAGGTCCGCGTCGGCGGCAATGAACTGCGCCGGCCCGAATTCGGCGAGCATCTTCGCTGTCGCATCGCTCGAGCCGCAGTCCACGGTGATGACAATGTCGGGTTTACGGGTCTGCAGCGACAGCGCCTTGAGAGTTCGTTCAAGGTGTTTCGCGCCGTTTCGGGCGACAAGGATGGCGGTGACTCTCGGTTGCATAACAGCACCAGCCTAGGTCGGTATCCCCCGGGGGCCCTCAGGCGAGAGGGCGCGCCACAAATATCGGGCCCGCATTGGCCAGGCGGATGCCGCAGCATCCGCTCGCAGAAAGCGTCGCGCCAAGCGAAACGGCCGACAAGCGGTTCGGACACAAAACACGCTGTAGCAGGACGCAGCACGCAGCACGCCGAGCCTGCGTGGAGAACTACGCGCGCTTGCGCAGTTTGCGGCGTTCTCGCTCGGAGAGCCCGCCCCAGATGCCGAACCGCTCGTCATTGCTGAGCGCGTATTCGAGGCACTGGTTGCGTACCTCGCAGCCGGAGCAGATCTTCTTCGCGTCGCGGGTCGAGCCGCCCTTTTCGGGAAAGAATGCTTCGGGGTCGGTCTGCGCGCAGAGCGAGTCGGCCTGCCAGGCCAGAAGGTTCTCGTCGCCGAGGTCGTGTCGTACTCCCGGAACACCGAGGGTGACGGGGTCAACGAACCAGTCCTCTGGTACTCCGGAACGATAGTCGAGCATGGCCATATCGTCTCCCAGCGTTCGTTTGCGCACAATTAGTGCCTGCCCTAATTACACCGGTGTAATTCGCTAACGTCAAGTCGCGAATCGTAAACCCTCAATACGGGCTGGAGGGTTGCGACGCGCCCAAGAGTCAAAAAACCCCGCTCGGGGGGTGCGATTTGATGCGTGCAATGTTGCGAAGGTAGCACGATCTCATCGATGGCGGCGTGTCGCTGCGCTCAGTTCGCGGCGGTGCGCGACGAGTCCCAGGCGCTCTGCACCATCTGCTCGAGACTGTGGCGCATGCTCCAGCGCAGATCGCGGGCGGCGAGTGCGCCCGAGGCGACGATGCGATCGGGGTCTCCGGCGCGGCGCGGGCCGATCTCGGGAACGAAGTCGATGCCCGTGACCCGGCGCACGGTCGCCATGATCTCGCCAACCGAGACGCCGTCGCCGCTGCCGAGGTTGTAGACCGGTTCGATCGCTTCCCCGGCGTCGAGGCGGCGGGCCGCAGCCACGTGCGAGATCGCGAGGTCGGCCACGTGAATGTAATCGCGAATGCAGGTTCCGTCGGGGGTGGCGTAGTCGTCGCCATTGATGCGCGGCGTGCGACCGTCGAGCAGCGCGGCGAAGACCAGCGGAAAGAGGTTGTGCGGGCTGGTGTCACTCAGACTGAGGTCGCCGGAGCCGACAACATTGAAGTAGCGCAGCGACGTGTGGCGCAGGCCGGTCGCGACCGCCTGGTCACGCAACAGCCACTCGCCGATCAGCTTGGACTCGCCGTAGGGCGACTCCGGGCTCTTCTCGGTGGCTTCGGTGACCAGATCGGTGTGTGGGGTGCCGTAGACGGCGGCGCTCGACGAGAACACGATGCGGTCGATCTCGGTCGCGTCCATGGCGGCGAGCAGCGTGGCCGTGGCCGTGACGTTTTGCTCGTAGGTGTGCAGCGGTCGCTGCACCGAAACGCCGGCGTACTTGAATCCGGCCACGTGCACGACGCCATCGATGTGATGCTCTTTCATGGTGTGCACGAGCAGGCTGCCGTCAAGAATGTTGCCTCGAATGAGCGGAACGGGGGCCGGCACGAAGCTTTCGTGCCCGGTCGATAGGTCATCGATCACGACGATGTCGATGTTCTCGGCCAGAAATGCCCGAACGATGTGCGAGCCGATGTAGCCCGCTCCTCCTGTGACCAGCCACTTCATGTTGCCCCACTCGGTCGTGCGGCAACCATTCATGCCGTCGTTCCACAGTATCGAACGCTACGCGGGAGGTGCGCCAGTGCGCGGGACTCCCGGCCGGGCCATAACTCCCGCGCCACGAGTTGCGCGGGAGCTGCGCCAGTGCGCCCCAGTTGCGCTTCGCGCGCACTGGCGCAAGTCCCGCGAATCGCGAGAGTGCGAACGCCAGCTACGCCCCGACGGTGGCCAGAAAGACCTCGCCGGTGCCGGCGAAGGTCAGGGTTCCCTCGTCGGGCGTGACGTACACGGCCTGGCCACGCTTGAGCGGCCGCGACGACAGGCCTCCGGCCACGAGAAACCCGCCGATCGTGCAAATGGCAATGGCCGGCCCGGCGAGGGTGATCTGTCGCATCGGAACGGGGGTGGCCGACACCGCGTCGGCATCCGCTTCGATGTGCACGAGCTCGAAGTCGGGCACGCCGGGGCGGTACCGCGACACCCCAGGGGCCTCCTCGACCGGCGCGAGGTACGGCGCCGGCGCGGCACTGAAGTCGAGCACCCCGAGCAGCTCTTCGATGTCGATGTGCTTGGGCGTCAGGCCGCCGCGCAGCACGTTGTCGGAGGCGGCCATGAGTTCCACGCCGAGCCCCGACAAATAGGCGTGGATGTTGCCGGCCGGCAGATACAACACCTCACCGCGTTTCAGCGAGACCCGGTTCAGCAGCAGGGCGAGCACGATTCCGGGGTCGCCCGGGTACGCGGCGGCGAGCGCGCGCACCGTTGCCAGTTCGCGCGCATACCCGATGGTTGCTCCCCCAGCGGCCAGGGACTCGGCGTGCTGGGCGAGCGCGACCACCCGTTCGACCAGCCATTTCACCTCGCCGGAGTCGCCACCGCGGCCGTCACGCAACAGCCAGTCGACGGTGTCGCGCAGGCCCAGGGCCAGGTGGTTCTCGAGCGAGTCGATGGCGGCGGCCTGCGGGTTGTCGGTCGAGAGGTCGAGCAGCCGCAGCTCTGCGAGGATTCCGCGCACCTCATTGAGCGGGCGAAACCCGCAGAGCGCTTCGAACGTGTCGCTGAGCGCAAAAATGAGCTCGGGCTTGTGGAACGGGTCGCGGTAGTTGCGGTTGCCGGCGTCGACGGCGATTCCGGCTTCGTTCTCCAGCTCGAATCCGGCCCGGGCCTGCTCCGTGGTGGGGTGCGCCTGCAGCGACAGCGGGCGGGCGGCGGCCAAGATCTTCAGCAGAAACGGTAGGCGGGGTGCGGCGAAGTCAGCCGGGGCCGCCGAAGCGGGCGAGCCCGCCGCCGAGCCGGCAGCATCCGTTTCCCGCTTCGCCAAGTCGACACCGAGCGCCACCTCCGGCGCCGCCGCGACCCATTCGGCGAGGTTGGCAGCCCCGCCGACGAGCGATGCATCCTCGATGATCGACGACGAGCCGACGTGAGCCCCCAACCATAGTTCGGCCTCGGGTACACCCGACGGCGCCCGGCCCAGCAGGTCGGCGATGGCGTGCGTGGACCCCCAAGCGTAATTGCGCGGCGTGTTGGTGATGCCCACAAACATGTTCGGCTCCTTCTCCAGCTGTTTAGACCAAACTACCAACCGACTTCGGGCATTCAGCCAACGACCCTAGGCTGGCGACCAGTCGCGGTCGCGTGTCGACCGCCTTTCTTGCAACGGAGCCTCCATGACCTTTGAGCTACTCGGCAGCGACTTCTTCGGCTACGAAAACCTCCTCAGCGCGCCCGAGCAGTCGGCCATCGTCCAGCTGCGCGCCTACCTCGAGCAGGAGGTGCGGCCCATCGCAAACGGCTGCTGGGACCGCGCCGAATTCCCCACCCAGATCATCAAGCCGCTCGCCGAGCTCGGCATGTACTCCTTCGGCTGGGACGAAACGAAGCCGTTTACGAATTCGGCGGTGTTCCGTGGATTCGTGGCGCTGGAGCTGGCGCGAGTGGACGCATCCGTAGCGACCTTCGTCGGCGTGCAGAACGGGCTGTCGGCCGGCACGCTTGCCGCCACCGGCTCGGCCGAGCAACGCGCTGAGTGGATTCCGCGCCTCGCTTCCGGCGAGATCATCGGAGCGTTCGGCCTGACCGAGCCACTCTCCGGCTCCGACAGCGCGCAGGGTCTCCGCACAACCGCCACCCGTAGCGGCGACAGCTGGACACTGAACGGCGCCAAACGTTGGATCGGCAACGCCACCTTCAGCGATGTGACCATCGTCTGGGCCAAGGACACCGCCGACAACCAGGTGAAGGGCTTCATCGTTCCCACCGACACCGCCGGCTACGCAGCCACCAAGATCGAGGGCAAGATCAGCCTGCGTGCGGTGCAGAACGCCGACATCACGCTGACCAACGTGGTCGTGCCCGAGAGCCTGCGCCTGCAGAACGCCAACTCGTTCAAGGACACCGCCAAAGTGCTGCGGGCCACGCGCGCCGAGGTGTCGTGGGCGGCCGTCGGCAACGCGATCGGCGCCTACGACGCGGCCGTGGCCTATTCGAAGTCTCGCGAACAGTTCGGTAAGGCCATCGGTGGACACCAGCTCGTGCAGGATTTGTTGGTGAAAAGCCTCGGCAACATCACCGCGAGCCTCGGCATGGTCGTGCGGGTGTCGCAACTGGACGACGAGGGAGTGCAGCGCGACGAGCACTCCGCGCTCGCCAAGGCCTACACGACGAGTCGCATGCGAGAGAGTGTGGCCTGGTGCCGCGAGCTGTTCGGCGGCAACGGCGTCACCCTCGAGTACAACGTGGCCCGGCATTTCGCCGACGCCGAGGCCATCTACTCCTACGAGGGCACCCAGGAGATGAACACCCTCATCGTCGGCCGGAAGATCACCGGCCATGCCGCGTTCGTCTGACCGGGCGCCGCGAGCCGCCGTCTGCAAAACCGGCACAATTTGCGACACGCCGGGTACGGCATCCGTTCGACCCGGCGTGTCGCATATTTACCGGCATTATCGACACAAGCGGATGCCCACAGCCCCGGCGCGGGATACGGTGTCGGAATGAGACCTCGACGCACCGACTCCGGCCCGGCCTCGCGGTGACCACCGACCAGGGGCTCGACGCCATCGTCGTCGGATCCGGCCCGAACGGCCTGGCCGCCGCCGTTACGCTCGCCCGCGCTGGTCTCACGGTGCGCGTCTACGAGCGCAACCCGAGTATCGGCGGCGGGGCGGCGACCGCCGAGCTCACCCTGCCCGGGTTTCACCACGATGTGGGCTCGGCCGTGCATCCGCTGGCCCTCGCATCCGAGTTCTTCACGAAGTTCGGTCTGGCCGACCGCATCGAGCTGCGCGTTCCCGAAATCTCCTACGGGCATCCGCTGCCCGGCGGCCGCGCAGGCGTGGCCTGGCACGATATTGAGCGCACCGCGGCCGGCCTTGGCCGCGACGGCCCGGCCTGGCTACGTCTGCTCGGGCCCCTCGTCGACAGCATCAGAGACGTGGCCGAGCTCACCGGGGATGCGCTACTGCGTGTGCCGCGGCATCCGCTCACGCTGGCCCGGTTCGGGCTGCGCACGCTGGAGCAGGGCGGCCCGGCCTGGAACTGGCGCTTCACCGGCGAGATTGCACCGGCGCTGCTCACCGGCACGTTCGCGCACTCGATCGGGCGGCTGCCGAGCCCGTCGACCGCCGGAGCCGGGCTCACCCTCGCCGCGCACGCGCACGCCGGGGGCTGGCCGATTCCGATCGGCGGAAGCGGCGCCATCGTGCGGGCCCTCGCCGACGACCTGCTCGAGCACGGCGGCGAGATCGTGACGGATGCCGATATCACCAGCCTCAGGCAGCTGCCGCCGGCCCGCATCGTGCTGCTCGACGTGACACCGCGCGCCCTCGTCGACCTCGCGGCTGGCACCCTGCCCGCCCGCTACACGACGACGCTGAGCACGTTTCGCTACGGCAACGCGGTCGCCAAGGCGGACTTCGCGCTCTGTGAACCGGTGCCGTGGGCGGCCGCGGACCTGCGGCGAGCGCCGACCCTGCACGTGGGTGGCACCCGCGCCGACCAGGCGCGCGCCGAAAACGCCGTGGCCCGGGGGCGGCATGCCGACTCCCCCTACGTGCTCGCCGCGCAGCCGAGCATTCTCGACGCCACCCGCGCTCCCGCCGGCAAACACGTGCTCTGGGCCTACACGCACGTGCCGGCCGGATCCACCCACGACCAGACCGAGCAGATCACCCGGCAGATCGAACGCTTCGCCCCGGGGTTTCGCGACACCATTCTCGCCTCCGCCGGCCAGAGCGCCGCGCAGATGCAGAACCACAATCCCAACCACATTGGCGGCGATATCGCGGCCGGAGCGATCAGCCTCGCCCAGCTCGTGCGCCGCCCGGTGCTGTCGGGCGACCCGTGGCGCACTCCGCTCACGGGCGTCTACCTGTGCTCGTCATCGACCGCGCCCGGCCCCGGCGTGCACGGCATGTGCGGCTACCGCGCCGCCCTGAGCGCCCTCCGCCACGAATACAACATCCAGACCCCGCCCCACCTCGCGCCGACGGCGCCGACGCCGTAACCGCCTCCTCGATCAGCCGACCCGCCGCGTATCCGCTCGCCCCGTCGATGGGACCCGAGATCACTCCCGAGCAGACCGCCCGGGCACGAAGACCCGCCGCCGCCTCGCCCATCTGCCGAGTGCCACGCCGAGTGAGATTCCCTCCCCGCCGGTCGAGCTTGTCGAGACCACCTTGCACGCGCGTGGTCTCGACCGGCTCGGCCACCGATACCGGCCGCGCGGGAACCGGTAACCTGAAACCATGTCCGCCGTGCAGAGTCGCCTCGTCATTCGACTCTTCGCCACCTTCGTCTGGTTCACCGTTCTGGCCGGCCAGTTCTGGCGCAACCTCGGCGGCTGGTGGGGCTTCGGCGCCATCGCCGTGATCGTGGTCGTCGGCAGCGTGATCGGCCTCAGCACCCAGCGCACCCATGCCCGCAACGCCGCCGCCCGGGCTGCCGCGCACCCGGCCGAGCAGCCGAGCAGCCCCAGCGATCGCGACATTGCCCTCGGCCACACGTACACTGCAGCTCTGGCCCCCACCCTGAACTGGCGTAAGTTTCCCAAGACCATCACCGCGTTCCTGCTGCTCGCCACCCTGTCGATCGTGTGGTCGTATTACCCGGGGGCATCTGCTCTCGGCATCACCCTGCAGCTCATCACGACCCTCGCCGCCCTGTTCCTGGCCGTCACCCTCACCTGGCCAGAGCTCCTGCGCACCCTGGCCGGCGCCCTGCGCTGGGTGCTCGCCCTCTCGCTCTCATTCGAGCTGTTCGTGGCCGTCATCATTCAGCATGCCGTGCTGCCGTTCTTCGTCGACTACGGCACAACCGACGTGCCGAACGCCTTCTACTGGTCGCGCGGCCTGCTGCTGGCCGGCGGCCCCATTGAGGGCATTGTCGCCAACCGCAACCTGCTCGGGTTCGTAGCCCTGCTCGCCATCATCGTCTTCACCGTGCAACTGAGAGCCCACACCGTCAAGCGCGGCGCAGGCCTGGTCTGGCTGGCGCTGGCCGTGGGCATGTTGCTACTCACCCGATCCGCCACGGTCACCGTGTCGCTCGTCGCGGTCGTGGCCGCCCTGTTGTTCGCGCTCTGGGCGCGCCGGGTGCACGACCAGCACCGGCGGCCGTTGTATGTCGTGGCGGCGGCATCCGTTCTCGCGGTCGCTGCGTCCCTCGCGTTGTTCTCCTCGCAGCTGTTCAGTCTGCTCGGCCGCAGCGACGATCTCACCGGCCGCTTCGACATTTGGGCCAGCGTCACCCAGCTCGCCCTTGAACGCCCGGTGTTCGGCTGGGGCTGGGTGAGCTACTGGGTGCCGTGGGTGGAACCGTTCAACGACCTCGCTGTGCGCAAGGGCGTCACCTACCTGCAGGCACACAACGCGTGGCTCGACGTGTGGCTGCAGCTCGGCATCGTCGGCGTCATTCTGTTCGCCGCCCTCGTCTTCTCCACCCTGTGGCGAGCCTGGTTTCTCGCCGTGGATCGCCCGCGTCTCGGCGTCAAAGATACCGAGCCGTTCGCCGTCTCGGCGTTACTGCCGCTGCTGCTGCTCGCCGCGCTGATCGCCCAGAGCGTGGCCGAAAGCCGCTTGCTCATCGAGAGCGGCTGGGTGATTCTCATCGTGTTCGCCGTCGTCACCAAGCGGCAGCAGCACGCGCCCCGACCGATGCCCTAACCCCAGCGCGGTAAATTAGAGGATGCCCACCCTGCCCGAAGCCCTGCGCCGCGCGCTCGCGTCGCCGAAATTCGCGGCCTCGCTCACGCTTGTCATTCTGGCCACGGCATTTGGCACCCACCTGCTACGCAGCGTCATGGGCTGGCCCGGCCTCATCGGTGTGCTCGGTGGCCTCGTCGTGCTCGCCGTGCTCTCGCTGCTCGCCCGCAGCCCCATTGTCGAGTGGCACGGCCTGCTGCCCATCTCGATCATCGTGTTCGTGGCCTGGTGCGCGCTCTCCGGGGTGTGGAGCGGCTACGTCTCCGAGACCATCATCGGCGTCAGCTACCAGGTCACCGTCGGATTCCTCGCCATCTATGTGGCGCTCGTACGCGACACCTTTCAGGTGGTGCGCGCCACCGGCGACGTGCTGCGGGTGCTCCTCGGGCTCTCCATCGTGCTCGAAGTGCTGTCGGGGCTGCTGCTCGACCTGCCGATCGCGTTTCTTGGCGTCGTCGGCGACATCGACCGACTCGGCCCCATTCAGGGCATCTTCGGCTCACGCAACGTCTTTGGACTCCTCGCCCTTATCGCCGCCGTCACCTTCTACGTCGAGCTGCGCGCCCGATCCATTCCGCGCGCACTCGGCATCGGCTCGATGTGGCTGGCCGGCATCTGCCTGGTGCTCACCCGCTCCCCCGTCATCATCGTCGTCGCCACCTGCGTCATCGTCGCCGCGCTCGCCCTCTATCGTTTACGTCGCACCCCCGTCGACGGCCGCTGGATGCTGCAGCTCGGCCTCGTGGCAACGGCTCTCGTCGCCGCCGGCGCGGCGTGGCTCGGCCGCACCTCGATAATCAGCACCCTCAACGCCGGTAGCGAGTTTGAATTTCGGTACACCCTCTGGACCGAGATGTGGCGACTGGTGGAGCTGCATCCGCTCGAGGGCTGGGGCTGGGCCGGATTCTGGCCGCACGACGTCACCCCCTACGGTTGGATCGAATTCACCACCGGACGTCTGCACGCCACCGGCCTCAATGCGTACCTCGACGTGTACTTTCAGGTCGGACTGATCGGCTTTCTCGCCTTTCTCGCCCTCGTTCTGTTGGCCTTCGTGCGGTCCTGGCTGCTGGCGTCGAACAAGCGCTCGCTGGTGTACGTCTGGGCACCGCTCATTCTCGTCACCCTGCTCGTGACCTCGGCGGCGGAGAGCACCATTCTGTTCGAGTTCGGCTGGCTGTTACTCGTGATCTGTTCGGTCAAGGCCGCGCAAGGCTTGAGCTGGCGCAGCGCCCTGCCCCACAAGCCCCACCCCGACGCCCCGTAGCTTGAACTGAGTCGGAGTTTCGCTAGCCCAGGGGTTGACGCTGACGGCATCTCTGTGGATAGTCCTCGCTGCGCGGCGGTTACGCCGCTGCGCGGGATCTACGCCCAGTTCGCGGGGATCGGCCCTACAGACGTGCACAGGGTTATGCCTCGCTGCGCGGGGGCTACGCCAATACGCGGCACTTGCGTCACCAGGCGGTGCCGTCCGATCACGTTCCGCGGGGGTTGCGCCAGTGCGCGGGAGTTGCGGCTTGGCCAGAAGCCCCGCGCCACGCGCTCCGCGGGACCTGCGCCGCTGCGCTCGAGTTGCGCCTCCCGCACAGCGGCGCAGCGCCCGCGCATCGTGGGAGTACACACACTCGGCGAATAGTGACGGTCGTCGCACCAGTTGAGCCAGCAGACTGTTGTCGCCGAGCGCCTCGTCAAGCAGGCGGTCAAATTCCAGCCCTTCAACAGCGGATGCCTCGAACCAGCGTCGGTCGGCAAGAACACGCTCCGCCTCCAGACGGGCGATCCGCACCACGAAGTCGGACACGCTCCAATTCGTTTCCGCGGCCGCTCGCCCTATGAGTCGGTTGACGCTCAGTAACGCGACCGCAAGCGAGGCGGAGAAGCCAAGAGGCGCCTACTGCCGCTGAAGAGCAGGAGAACGCTGGATACCCAATGAGTCAGGGCCGGTCGCTCGCACAGCAATGTTGCACACTCCACTCAGACCGGCTGCACCAAATCGCGCAGCACGTCTTGCAGGCCGAGGCCGAAACGGGTGTAGTCGCCGCGGCGCCAGGCCCGCACAATCGGCACGACCCGAAGAGCGCGGTGCGGCGCGAGGGCACTGCGCATGCTCTCATGCGCCAGCTTCGCAGCGATGAGCGCCACTACGGCAGCGGATGCCGCCGGCTCGAACCCCGATGCCCGTTGCTGCAGGGCTGCGGCTCGCGCCAATAGTCGCGCGTTCCGTTCAGTGCGGGGCGCCCGCAGCCGACCGAGTTTGCCGGAGGCGTCGAGGTTGGTCACGCCGATCTGGTTGCCACCGTGCTGCCGATAGTCGGTGAGTGGCTCTTCGAGCAAGTCGACCAGCCCTGTCGCGGCGGCGACCATGGCGAGCCACTCATCGTGCACCCACGCAGCCGGAAACGGTCGTGACCGCTTCACCAGTTCGCGCCGCACCATCATCGTTGCGCCGGTCACGATGTTGCGGCGCAGATAGGCGTCGATGGCCTGCCCCGCGTGCACGGCCGCACGGTCGGCGTTCGACACGCCCAAAGTGTGCAGAAGCGTGAACCCGAGGGTGGCCCCGGCGGCGTCGACGAGCCGGGCGTCAGCGTGCACCATCTGCAAGGCGGGCCGACGGGTGAACTCGGCCACCATACATTCCACCCGTTCTGGCCACCAGACATCGTCCTGGTCGCAGAGTGCGATCAGATCGCCCGAGCAAGCCGCGAGCGCCTGCTCAAAGTTCGCCGTCACCCCAAGCGCGGTGGTATTCCGCAGCACCACAACCTCAATACCCTCGCCGCGCCACGCCGCCACGACCCGCCCGAGAACGGTCAGCGTCTCGTCCGTCGACCCATCGTCGGACACCACGATCTCGTGAGGACGCAACGTCTGCCCGAATATGCTGAGCAGCTGCTCTTCGAGATAGGCGGCACCGTTGTAGGTGCACAACGCGACGGAGACGTTCACAGCCATTAGCTGCGCTTTACGCCGACCGACAGCACACCCAGGAACATTCCGGCCATGATCGTCTGCGAACCCAGCATCATGAGCAGGGCAGCTGGAATCGCCGCGCGCAGTGTGGCACCAGCTTCAAGGGAACCAAAGTCGTTCGAGGCCCAACCGATGAACTGGGCCAGCGCAACGCCGAGGCCAATGAGAAACAGCAGAAGGCCGACAATTGCGCCGCTTTCGAGGCTGATGCGTTTCTGCAGGCGGTCGAAGTTGCGGCTGCGCGGAATGCGAAATCCCTCTTGCTGCGCATAGATCTTGGTGAGAATTGCAAACAGCACCGATTGATAGCCGACCACGGTAAGCGCAGCCAGATAGAGCTGGCTGGAGTATGTGAACCCGACCCGGCCGACCACTACGGGCCCAAAGCTGAGCAGCATGACGCCGGCAAAGCCCAGCACAAACGCCGCGGTGCCGGGGATGAGAAACAGCCAACGCGGGCTGAAGATGAGCAGAAAACGCAGGTGGCGCCATCCGTCGTGCCAGCTGCGCAGGTGCGGTGGGCGGCTGCGGCCATCTTTCGCGAGCGTGGTGGGTACTTCGCTCACGCGCGAGCCGCCGAGGGTGGATTTCACGACCATCTCGCTGGCGAATTCCATGCCGGTGGTCTGCAAGTGCAGGTCGAGCATCGACTGGCGGTTGAAACCGCGCAGGCCGCAGTGAAAGTCCTTGATCGGTGAGCGAAACAGCATGCGTCCGATCCAGGACAAGACGGGGTTGCCGAGGTATTTGTGCAGCGGCGGCATGGCGCCGGGCTCAATTCCGCCACGAAAACGGTTGCCCATCACGAGTTCGTCGCCAGCACGCAGACGCTCAACAAACCCCTCGAGGCTGCTGAAATCGTAGCTGTCGTCGGCGTCGCCCATGATCACGTAGGTGCCACGGGCGTGCTCGATGCCGCCGTTGAGGGCGCTTCCGTAGCCCTTCTCGGCGATGTCGACGACACGTGCACCGAGTGACTCGGCGATCTGCTGCGATCCATCGGTGCTGCCATTGTCAGCAATCAACACCTCGCCCACCACACCGCTGCGCTTCAGGTACCCAAGCGCTTTGTTTACACACACCGCCAGCGTCTCTGCTTCGTTCAGACAGGGCATGAGGATCGTCAATTCGATCGTCGCGGTATGGGGCATATACATCTCGGTCCTGTCTGTGTACTGCGGTGCGCACCCCATCGTACAGACTTAGGTCATTATGAATGTTGCCCTGGTCGTCACCACTCTCGGGCGTGAGGCCGGACTTCACCGGCTGCTCGAGTCGCTGGCCGACCAGATGAGCCCCGCCGACCGCATCGTGATCGTGGCTCAACGCAACCTCGCGGTGGTTCAATCACTCGCCGCTGGCTTCTCCACGGTCGACTGCGAAATCATCGTCACCACCTCTGAGCTTGGAGCCTCGACCGGTCGAAACGCCGGCGTTGCCGAGCTACCAACCGACACCGAGTTTCTCTTGAACTTTCCGAACGACACCACGTGGTTTGAGCCCGGAATGGTTGAGCGAATGCGCCGGCTCCCCGAGGATTTTCAGGCCGGTGCTCTCACGGTCGTTGACGAGAACGGCCCCAAGTTCGTTCTGCCCCCCGCGGGAACTCAGCTCACGAAGCGCACGGTGTGGAGTGTCATCGAAATGGGCGTTCTCATGCGGCGCAGCGTCTTCGATGCCCTCGGTGGCTTCGACCCGACGATCGGCACCGGAGCCACGACCCCCTGGCAGGCCGGCGAGTCGACTGATCTGTTGCTCAAGCTTCTGCAGTCGGACCGAGCGATGGGTTTTGCTTGGCAACCAGCCGACCTGTTCGTGGGCGGCATAGCTGACCCGAGCGGACTGACCACCAGCGAACGGCGTCACAAACTGCGTGGCTACGCGCGTGGGCTCGGTCGTCTGGTCACGCGCTGGCGGTACCCGCTCTGGTGGCGACTCGCTTTTCTGGGCGGCGGCTTCTTCTTCGGCCTGCGCAATCGCAACACCAATACGCTGACAGACGGCTGGTGGGTCTTCCTGGGCCGGCTCGAAGGCATGATCGGTCACACGCTCGGCCGTTCGCGTGCGCACACGGCGGTGACCCGGTGACCGTCGACCTGCCGTCGCCGCTGCGACTGCGGCGAGCGACGTTGAGTCTTATCACCCTGCTCGGTGGCGTGTCTCTGGCCGTCATTCCGGCGGCCACCATCGCAATCTCCTCGCGGTTGTTCACGGAGCCGCAGCAGGGCGTTATCGCCGTGTCGGTCATGGTCGCCACTTTTGTCGGCCAGCTCACCTTCGCGGTCGTTCTCGAATCGCGACTTAGCTCAGCAGCTACCGAACGACGCGTGGTATTTCCCCTGTGGCTCGCCGGGCTCGCGGTTCTGGCCGCGCTGGTCATTGCCCTGAATCCCTCGAATCCGGTTGTTCTTTGCATAGCGTTGCCCGTTCTCATCGCTGGCCTCGAGGTGGGGCGCGGCGTGTCAGTGGCCGAACGACTCGATGCACGCGAGATCTGGGCATCCGTCGTGGTGGGTATTGGTGCACTGAGCGGTGTTCTGGCAGCGTTCACCGGTTATAGCTGGGCTCTGATTTTGCTGGTGGCGGGTATCGCGGTGGCCACCGGTATCCGCTGCCTGCCGGTGGCGCACAAGGCCAGCCGGCCGGAGCGAGCCGTGATGGGGTGGGTGGTGGCCGACACCGCGATCACCGGAGTAATCTACCCGCTGCTGAACACCATGATTCTGGCGCTGCTCGGCCCGGGCGACGCTGTGCTGTTCACCGCAATCGCGACGGTGTCAGGCCTGCTGGCAATTCCCCTCAATTTCATGCGTCTGCGCCTGCTCAAGGAGCACTCGCGCCTCGACATCGTGGTCTCCGCCGGGGCAGTCCTGGCCGCTGTTGTGGTGCTCGTCACCATAGAACAGACAGGACTGCTCGGCTTCATCTTCGGCAGCGTCTGGACCAGCTCCGCCGCCATTCTTCCGCTGATCCTGGCCTGTGGCTGGCGGGCGGCGTCGCTCGCGACGACCATTCCCTTTGCGGCCCTGCGCCGCATGGGCGAGGTGCGGCTGCTCACCGGCCTGCGCACAGTCGTGTCGGCGCTCGCCTTCGCGCTGGCCGCGATCGGCCTCGCCGCGCACAGCCTCTCGGGTGTCTTTCTCGGTCTGCTCCTTGCCGAGCTCATTTCGGCCGTGATCTATGAAACAGCCCGGCGACGAATCGTGCGCCGGGTTCAGGGCCTGATAGTGAGCACCCCGTGAGCCGCGTACTCGTCGACCTGCTCTTCTTCACCGGCACCAAGGGCGGCATGGAGTCCTACGTGCGCGAGCTGTACAGCCGCCTCGAACCGAGAGCGGATGGCCTGACCTACGTCGGTCTCGCATCCCGCGAACTCGCCGGCACCGACACGTCGTGGTTTCCCGGCACAATTATCGACTCGGGCATCAGCGGTGAAAACCGCATTCAGTGGGCGTTCGGCGAACTCTTTCGGGTCGCCAGATTTGCGCGCCGGGAACATGCCGATCTGATCCATTGCCCGGCCAACCTCGGCCCGGCCTGGTCGCGCGTGCCCGTGGTGCTCACCGTGCACGACCTGCTGCCGTTTCGGCACCCGGAGTATGTGCCGGGCGCGTACGTGCACGTGCTGCGGGCGATGATTCACCTGGCGGCCCGCACAGCCCGCCGAGTGCTCACGCCGAGTGCGGCGTCGAGCGACGACATTGTCAGGTTTCTGAGGACCCCACCCGAACGAGTGGACGTCGTTCCCCTCGCCGGTGAGGTGCGCAGCAGCTCGCACGCATTGCCCGTGCTGCGCCGTACCCATCAGTTGCTCGCCGTCGGCAACCGCATGCCACACAAGAACTTCGAGACGCTGCTGGAAGCACTCGCACTGATGCCCGAGGCGGCGCGGCCGCACGTGGTGATCACCGGCAGCCACGGCGACGACCCACTTACTCCCGTAGTCGCCCGGTTGGGTCTGTACGAGTCGGTGTCGTTGCGCGGCTGGCTGAGCACCACCGAGCTGGAGTTGCTCTACGCCGAGTCGACGCTGTTCGTGTTTCCCACGTCGTTCGAGGGCTTCGGCCTGCCCGTGCTGGAGGCCATGGCTCTGGGGTGCCCGGTGCTCTGCGCCGACATTGCCGTGCTGCGCGAAATTGCCGGGCAGGCAGCGGCCTATGTCGCTCCCGGCAATGCTCCCGAGTTGGCGACGGCAATCACTGGTTTGCTCGAGACACCCGAACGGCTGGCTGAACTCCAGGCAGCCGGCCTCGCGCAGGCCCAGTTGTTCACCTGGGAGCGTTCAGCCCGCGCAACCGCGGCGTCGTTTCAGCGGGCTCTGCGCGAACCGTAGGCGAGCAGAATTTCGCTCACCGACCGGTCCAACCCGCTGGTCACGCGAGCCCGAGCGAACCATTCCCGAGTGGATGCGCGCAACGGCTCCCCCGCCTCGACGGCGCGCACCAGTGCGGCCGCCAGAATCTGCGGTTCAATCGAGGCTGCGACGAAGCCATTGACGCCATCGACGACGAGGTCGGCGGCGGCGTTGTTCGGGCCGGCCACGACGACGCTCGGCGTGGTGAGGGCCGCAGCTTCGGCGATGACGAGGCCGAAGCCTTCACGCTCAGACGGGTTCACGAGTGCCCGGGCGTTCGAAATGAGCTGCTTCAGCTCAGCTTCGGGAACACGACCGTGCAACGTGACGCAGCCGTCGAGGCCGAGGTCGGTGATGCGTGCGGCCACGGCCGCTGTTTCGGGGCCGGTTCCGACGATGTCGAGCCGGAGGTCGGCGATGGAGTCGCGAGCGAGGAGAAACGCGGGCAGCAGGTCAATGAGTCGTTTGTCGGCGATGTGCCGGCCGACGAAGACGAGCGACGGAGTGGTTCGGCGCCCGGTGGAGGCATCGGTTTCGTCGTCGGCCAGGTCAACGAGGCCGAGAGTAACCGGCTGGGCGCTGCGTCGGTAGTGGCGCACGCGGGTGCCGGTGAATTCGCTGTTGACGGTGTGCAGGTGGCCGAGGCGAATGGCGAAGAACTGCAGCATGAAGGCGACGGTGCCCACACTGGCACCGGAATAGCTGCGCCATTTAGCCCAGTCCCAGACTTCGAGCCAGTCTGAAACAATGAATACCCTCGTGCCGAGCAGGGCCAGCTGCACGGCAAAGACGTTGAGCACTGGCAGGGCACTGACCACGACCACGTCGTGCTGCCCGCGGTGGCGCACGAAGTACCGAAAGAGTGAGAACGCAAAGAGCACGGCGCTTTGGGGCGTGCGCGTTCCGGACCCGTCGTAGATGTCGCCACGCCACACCGGCACGATCGAAAAGGTGGCTGTGGAAACCGCAGCAGCGTCCCATTGCCGACGCGTGAGGTAGTCGACGAGGCCGCCGCGCTGAACGAAGATCTCGGCGAGACGTCGGTAGACCCGCTCTCCTCCGCCCGTGTTGAGCGGAAACAGGCAGTCGTAGGCGATCGCGACCCGCAGTTCAGGCATTGAGCGCCGCAGTGGGTAGCTTGGCCAGCCCATCATGCGTGGTCGGCTGCGGCGTCTGCTCTGAGATTTCACGGTCGGTCGCGTCAGAGCGATCGTCGTCATCGTCGTTTTCGCCCATGACGGCGCGATGGGCGATCCACCCCACCCAGCCGAAGAAGGCGAGCGAAACCAGTGCGTACAGGGCGACAAGGGTCATCCACCCCAGCGGCGGCTGCCAGGACGGGTTCTTCCACATTTCGCTGATTGGCTCTGCAGCACCGACGACGTACCGCCACATGACTACGACGAAGGCAACGAAGCCGTAGGCCGCCAGCAGCCCCGAGCCGATCCAGGTGAACCGGGTCGAGAGAAAGTCGGCTCGGTTGGAGGCGCGCGCGGAGAGCACCCAGGCGGCCACAATGACGACGCCGAGGTAGAGGAACAGACCATAGCGGCCCTGCCAGATGATGCCGGTCTGGCTCACGCTGTAGCCCTGTACCAGCGCGGGAACGAAGATTGCGGCACCGATCACGGCTGCGAGCGTCAGCCCACTGCGCCGGTTTGCCGCGCCGATTGCGGTGACGACAAGAATGCTTGCGGCCGCGACAAACAGCCAGTAGACGGTTCCACCCAGTGGGGCATCGAACCAGCCGAAGTACCCCAAGGCCTCTTGCAAGAAAGCGGGGGTAGTTCGTAGAACGTAGGCAAAGCCGGCGAGAAAGGAGCCGCCGACAAGCGGGGCATCAGACGCATTGGCCTGGCTGGAGAGGCTGCCGCCGCCAAGCGTCCAGAATATCGAGAACAGCCCGCCCGCGGCGACGAGCGCCAGCCACAGATAGGACGTGCCGGTCGTGAAGAGGCGTTTCACCGGCAGCCATCCAGCCGCGATGAAGCAGAGCCCGACGACCACGATCACCCAGAGCGGACCGGTAGCTCTCGCCAGGGCCAGTCCAATGGCGGATACCGTCACGATGAACCAGAGGTACCGGCGTGAAAGGGATGAGACCTGGCCGCGGTCACGACCGTCGAACTGTTGCAGCAAACGCAACAGTGCTACCCATAGGGCAACGGAGGCAGCGATCTCGAAACCGTTCGGGTTGACCGAACCAAGCAGGTAGACCACCATCGGAGTGGCGACAAAGGCGAGGCCAAGAGGCATCCACCGGGCTCGGCGCACCGACATGGCCGCTTGGAACGCCCATGCCATCAACACCGCCCCAAACAGACCGCTCATTATGCGCATGGCGTAGATGCCCGCAGACCCATCGAGAATGAGGCTCGGCCACCCGACGACGTAGTAATACACCGGGTTGTAAGCACCAACCCAGGTGTTGAACCAGTCGGTCCCGTCGGCATCGCCAAGCTCGACTCCGCAGTTGGCGGGCTGATCCGGTTGGGTGGCAAAACACAGAATTTGCGGGCTGTAGCGGTAGCCCTCGGGCAGGTCGACGACCGTGTGCTTGATACCGGGCACGTGGTACCCGATCACCTGCCCGTGAACCTGGGCAACGGCCTTCAGGGCGTGCGCGTTCTCATCGGGTACCGACAGGATCGGGCTGGCGAGTGCCCACAGGGTGGACAAGGCTGCCACGAGTGCGAACGCGGGCCAGAAGACGGATTGAGACCGATCCTTGGATTGCTTCACGAGAGAGAATGCAGGCGCCAGGCGGCGAGAGCGGAGTCAAGCCCGGAGACAGTGTTCAAACTCGACAACTCGTCGTCGAATGGATGACGGTAAGTCAGGTCTGTTGCCACGATTGTCTCGGGAGGTATCCCCGCTCGCTCCATGCCGATCGTGTTGGCTCCGTGCACCCGGGCGGGATTTCCATACGCTTTAGCAAATGGCGGAACATTGCGGGTAATGACTGACCCCATGCCGATCATCGCACCTTCACCGACGTAGCACCGTTGGTGAACGCTCGTCCCCAGCCCCAGATTTGCACCAACACCAACTACGACATGACCGGCCAACAGCACGCTTGACGCAAGGGTCACTTTGTCCTGGATCGTGCAGTCATGCGCCACATAGCTTTGGTTCATGAGAAAGATGTCGTCGCCAAGACGCGTGCGGTCGTGCCAACCTTGATGAACCTGCGCATACTCGCGAAGCACGTTTCTGTTTCCGATCACAATGCCGTTGCCAGAACTAGGTTGCAACGAGTCTCTCGGATGCTCCCAACCACGGACCTCAGGTGGTGCGCCGATGACCGTACCGGTTCCAATCCAGTTTCCGTCACCGATGGTAACTGGGCCGATGATCACGGCGAACGGCCCAATTGTATTGCCGGATCCGAGCGACACCTCGCCGATCAGTTGGGCGGTCGGGTGTACTGAATTCATAGAAAACCTTACTTCAGCGGAGAGTGCGCGTCAGGATGCCCCATGCGCTATCGGGTAACCTAGAATCGCTCGTCTACGAGAACGCTTCCTAGAAACCTAACCCACGAGGTCACATGATTCCCATCACCACCGTTAAGTTTGGCCAAGAAGAAGAAGACCTTGTCCTTGAGGTGTTGCGATCTGGGTCGGTGGCACAGGGCCCTAAAGTGGCTCAGCTTGAGAGTCGATTCGCGGAGCTGCTTGGCATTCCCCACGCGATCGCGGTGAACAACGGCACGACCGCCCTCATCGCCGCAATGCAAGTGTTAGACCTGAAACCCGGCGATGAAGTTATTACGACTCCTTTTACTTTCGTGGCAACGCTGAACGCAATCCTGGAAGCTGGTGCAACTGCGACGTTCGCAGACATTCGTGCGGACGATTTCAACATCGATCCCGCTTCGGTCGAAGAACGTGTCACAGACCGCACCAAGGTCCTGCTGCCCGTTCACCTGTATGGCCAGATGGCTGATATGGATCCGCTTGAGGCGATCGCGAAAGATCACGATCTCAGAATCCTCGAGGACGCCGCCCAGTCACACGGCGCTAGCTACAAGGGGCGCCATGCAGGAAGCTACGGTCTTGGCACGTTCTCGCTCTACGCAACCAAGAACATCACCACAGGAGAGGGAGGCCTGATCACGACCAACGACGACGCGACCGCCGACCGCCTGCGCATCCTTCGCAACCAAGGAATGCGCGCTCGCTACGTGTACGAGATGGCTGGCAACAACTACCGTCTGACTGACCTTCAGGCCGCCCTCGGAATTCCCCAGCTTGAGCGATATGCCCAGACCGTGAAAGCCCGCCAGCACAACGCCGATCGTTTGATCGAAGGGCTGGCCGACGTCCCAGGTATCGTCGCCCCTCGGCAGCTCGATGGCCGCAAACACGTGTGGCACCAGTTCACTGTTCGCGTTACCGAAGAAGCGCGAGTCACCCGCGACGAGTTCGTCACGCAAATGGCCGAGTACGGTATCGGTGCCGGAATCTACTACCCCAAGCTCGTTTTCGACTATGACGCATACCGCACCCACCCGCGAGTCAAGATTTCGAACGTTCCTGTGGCCACCAAGGTCGCCAAGGAAGTTGTCTCACTTCCGGTTCACACCCATCTCACTGACGCCGAGATTTCCGAGATTATCGCATCAGTGCGCGCGATTGCGGGGGCCTGACTCGTGAACCCCCGCAAGCGCATTGTTCTCGTCGGCGCCGGAAACATGGGCAGCAACCATGCCCGCGTAATCTCGCAATCTGACCGCGCCGACCTTGCGTACCTAGTCGATCCGCGCGAAGATGTTGGCCGCAAAGTCGCTGACCGATACGGCACGACGTGGGTGCCGGAGCTCCCCGATCTCCTGAACTCTGACGCAGTCGTGGTCGCGGCAGCAACCGAATCCCACTTTGAACTCGCCATGCGCGTACTCGGCCAAGATCGCCCTCTGCTCATCGAAAAGCCCGTGGCTGATAGTCTCTTACGAACGCGCGAAATCCTCGACGAAGCTGGACGACGCGATCTGCCACTCATGTGCGGCCTGCTCGAACGGTACAACCCCGCCGTCCTGACGGCGCGATCGCTGCTCGAGCATCCTTTACACGTTGTCGCGACCCGCCACTCTCCCTACGCTCCGCGCATCCGCACGGGTGTTGCCTGGGACCTCTTGGTGCACGACGTTGACCTTGCGATCAATATAATTGGCGCCGCACCGACATCAGTCGACTCCCATCTCGGGTTCTTCCACCCCGGATCCGTTCCCCAAGCCGAGGATGTCGCCGAAACGGTGCTGGGGTTTGAAACCGGTGCGATCGCCACAGTGTCCGCGAGCCGCATGGGACAGCGAAAGATCCGACAGCTTTCGATCTACGAGGTCGATCGCTTGGTCGAAGTCGATCTCCTTCGTCGAGACGTAGTCATTTACCGCCATGTGTCGGAGACATCCGTAGACGATGGGCGAGGATATCGCCAGCAGACCGTCATCGAGATCCCCGAGCTCCTTACCGCTCAGGAGCCCTTGACCGCTCAGTTCGCGCGATTCATGGACATCATCGACGGCACTGTCGACGCCGCTACTGAGCGTGCCACTATTGCGCCGTCGCACGAAGTCATCGACCAGGTCATCTCTCAGAAATCAGCCGGCTGAGGTGCGACCCGCGGTTGATCCAATCGAAAATCCAGCGAGTGGAAACTTACGCGTTCGCCGGATAGTTCAGCACCCAGCGGCTCGGTATCTCGTCGCCGGCGGAATCGCATTCCTGTTTGATATTGGACTTCTCGCGCTCCTAAAGAATGTGTTCGGATGGCCATTAGGGATTGCCACGGGCACCGCATTCCTTGGAAGCTTTGCCTTCACCTACACGATTCAGCGATACTTTTCATTTGGATCTACTTCCCCGCACGGAAGAGCGCTGCTCAAATATGCGGCACTCGTTGGCATCAACACGCTTGCAACGGTTGCCATTGTAACGTTGATCAACCCCACCCCACTCGGGTGGGTAGGCGGAAAGGTAATCGCAACCTGCGCATCGCTGGTATGGAACTACTTTGCCTATCGCTACTGGGTATTTGGCTCAAGAATTTCAAGCAAGAGGGAATAGAAGTGTACCGAGGAGCTCGTATCGCGGCCGTTGTGCCCGCATACAAAGAAGAAAAGATGATCGCAATGGTCATCGAAACGATGCCCGACTACGTCGACTACATCGTTATTGTGGATGATTGCAGCCCTGACGACACCAGCGGGGTGGTCAGCAGCATTGTCGATGATCGCGTCACCCTCATCCGTCACGAGGTCAACCAGGGGGTTGGCGGCGCAATTGTGACTGGACACAAGGCTGCCATGAAACTCGGCGCCGACGTCAACGTCATCATGGCCGGTGATGCACAGATGGATCCGAAGCATCTGCCGTCTTTACTCGACCCGGTTACACGAGACGGCTACGGGTTTGCTAAGGCGAACCGCTTTTTTGCGCCAGAGTCCTTTGATGGCATGCCGAAGGTACGAGTATTTGGGAACATCGTCCTGTCATTCATGACCAAACTCGCCTCCGGCTATTGGAATCTGTTCGATCCGCAGAACGGCTACACCGCAATTCGTACAGAGGTGCTGCGCCGGGTTCCCCTCGACCGGGTTTCTCGCCGATACAGCTTCGAGAATGATCTTCTGATTCATCTGAATATCCTTCAGGTGGGGGCAACGGATGTACCGATTCCGGCCGTTTATGGCAACGAGGTCTCGAGCATCCGTCTTGGAACGGTCGTTCCCGAACTACTCAGACTCTTCATCCGCGGATTCTGGCGCCGTATCTGGTATCGGTACGTGCTGTGGTCCTTCTCACCGATTGCTTTACTCCTCGTTCTCGGCTTGATCCTCTTCACCATCGGCACAGGAGTCGCCATCTGGGTCTGCTTTCAGATCGCCAGTTCGGTCATTGCAACTGCGGCAACGGTCATGCTGGCGGCTCTACCACTCATGGTGGGGACGCAACTCCTGATCAGTGCCTTGCAACTGGATATCCAAGCAAGTCCCTCACAGCCGACCTACGGCCCCTTTCAGTCCTAGATGCGTTCGTTCGAGGGCGGTTGTGTTTTGTCAACTTTAAACCGGCCATTTGAGCGCTAATTAACCGGCCAATGTGGCACGGTTTCCGGCCATTTGAGCAGGTGGTCAGAACGGCCGGTTTTCGGGGTCGGTTTCGTCGCCGTCATCGGCGGGGACGTCGGTGGTTCCGGTGGTCCAGCCCGCGTCGGGATCGGCGAAGTCCTTAGGCCAGGGGGCTGGTCGACCGTTGTCGTCCCACCAGCCTGTCTCTTGGTCGGCTGGTGCGAGGGGGCGCTCTGGATGGGTGTGATTGTTCATGACGGAGTCCTGACTGGTGAGGTGCTTTAGCTGGTTGGCGCGGCTGTTGTGGGCCGCGTTCCGGGGTGGCGAGCCTGGCGGCGGGGTCATTTCATGAGGGCGTGTTTGACGCGGTAGGACTCGCCGCGGAACTGGAGGAGCCGGCCATGGTGGACTATGCGGTCGATGACGGCGGCAGCCATGTTGTCGTCGCCGAACACGGTTCCCCAGCGGGAGAACTCCAAATTTGTGGTGTGGGCTGCTGCGGATATCTCGGACAGTGGGCCCTCTTAAAATGAGGGTTCACTGAAAGTAGAGAACCGCATGACCGCACCACGCCGGAAATTCACCCAGGAGTTCAAAGACGAGTTGTGCCGCGAGGTGATCAACACGTCGAAACCGATCAAGGATGTGGCCGAGGCCTACGGGGTCGGCCCCGAGACGCTGCGCAACTGGCTGAACAAGCATCGCGAAGCGAACGGCGGCACCGAGACGGAGCTGACGGTCCCGGAGCGAGCCCGTCTGAAGGAG